>JBPCXC010000313.1:0-35664 GCA_051008875.1 bacterium | reverse complement strand
ACCAGATGCCGAGCGGGATGCCGAAGGTAACGCAGATGATCACCGCCGCGCCGACCAGCGCGACCGTCTCCATCGAGATTTCCCAGTAGCCGAGCAGCGCGGTGTATGCCAGCGCGGCGCCGGTGAAGATCGCCACGCGCGCGCCGGCGGCGCGCCACGCGACCACGCAGATGACCACCATCACAACCGGCCACGGCGTGCCGATCAGCATCAGCCCGACGGCGTTCAGGATCGAGCGCACCGCCGCGGTGACGCTGTCGAAGGCGCCGCCGCCGGCGATCGCGGCGGCGTCGATGCGCGCCTCCAGCCACACCGCGAGGTGGGTGTATAGCGTCTCGTTCTCGCCGTCGATGAACAACGCCGAGATCTGCCGCTCCGGGAACGCGGCGAGGATTTCGAGCGGGCTGCTGATGGTGAAGTCATACACCGTCAGCGGCGCGATGATCAGCGTCAGCACCACGCCGAGCACGATGTTGCGCAACTTGCGGCCGCTCTCGACCGCGCGCGGATCGATGCGCCAGCGCGAATACTGCTTCTCGTACACCGCGTCGGCGTAGAAGCCTTGCACTAATTTAATCACCAGCAGCAAACCGAGTCCGGTGAGCAGGATCTTGACCGACTCGGCGTTGGCGGCGATGCCTTGCAACTCGCTCTTCTCGGCGGCGGCGGTCAAGTTGTCGGCGAGTTTCTCGAATCGACCCGGGTCTTCGCCGCTGCTCAACGCGTCCTTGGCGCGCTCGAGGAAGCCGTCGGCGCGCTCGCGCTGCTTGGCGGCGCGGTCGAGGAACGAGGCGCCGGGATTGCCCCACCAGCCGCGGCCGATCTGCACCCAGGCGATGATCTCCAGGATCAGGAAGCCCCAGAACATCCCCCACACCGCGCGCGCCGCCGCCCACACCGGGCCGAGCAGCGCGGCGAACAGGTTGAAGGTCGACGGCAGCGCGCCGGTGGAGGAATGGATGCGGTGGAAACTGCGGATGTAGTAGTCGCCGCTTTCGCCGGCGAACTCCTCGATGGAAGCGTCCAGCGCGGCGCGATCGACCTCGATGTCCGAGGCCGCGACCACATCCATTTCGTCTTGCTCTGCCATCATGCGCGCCCGGTTTCGCCCGCGGATTCCTTGTCGCTGTCCTTGCCGCCCTGGATGCCGCGCAGCAACCGCGGCTTGGTGACCACGCCGACGTCGCGTCCCTCCGCGGTAATCACCAGCGGCAAGTCGGTGCCGACCGCGTGATCAATCAGGCTGTCCAGATCCGAGCCCTCGTCGGCGCGCACCGCGCCCTCCAAACTGCCGCTGAATGATTCCAGCGGCTCCATGATGGAATGCGCCTTGATGAGATTCAACTTGGAGATTCCTTGCACGAAATCGCGCACATAATCGTCCGCCGGATTCATCACGATCTCCTCCGGCGTGCCGATCTGCACGATCACGCCGTCCTTCATGATCGCGATGCGATGGCCGATGTAGATCGCCTCGTCGAGGTCATGGGTGATGAACAGCGTGGTCTTGTCGAGTTGCGCCACCAGCGACTTGAACTGCCCTTGCAGTTGCATCCGGAGCAGCGGGTCGAGCGCCGAGAACGGTTCGTCCATCAGCAGCACCTCCGGGTCGGAGGCGAGCGCGCGGGCGATTCCGACGCGCTGCTGCATGCCGCCGGAGAGTTCCTTCGGCAGGCGGTCTTCGTAGCCGACCAAGTCAACCAGTTCGAGGGTGTGGTCGGAGATCGCCCAGCGCTTGGACTTCGGCACGCCGCGGATCTCCAGCGGATAGGCGACGTTGTCGCGCACCGAGCGATGCGGCATCAGCGCCATGTGCTGGAACACCATGCCGATTTGATTGGCGCGCACCTTGCGCAGCGCGGCTTCGTTGAGTTGCGAGATGTCCTGGCCGAGCACCTCGATGTCGCCGGTGGTCGGCTCGATCAGCCGGTTGATGTGCCGCACCAAAGTGGACTTGCCCGAGCCGGACAGCCCCATGATGCAGAAGATCTCGCCGCGCGAGACCTCGAAGGTGGCGGCTTGCACGCCGACGATGCAGGCGAAGCGCTCCAGCACCTCGGGCTTGCCGAGTCCCTCGGCTTGGATCGCGGCGATCGCCTCCGGCGCGCGCTCGCCGAAGATCTTCCATACGTCGCTGACTTTGACGACCGGCTGCGTCGCGCCGCTCGCGTTGGTTGCGCTATCCGCGTTCATCGCGCGTGAGTTCGCCGGTGTTGCGACAGGTGTTGCGGTGGGAAAACAAGCCGCCGACGCGAACTGCGCCGACGGCTTATCAAGCCGTTACTGAAGCCAGCTGAGCACCAAGTCCTCATTCGCGCCGACCCATTCCTTGGCGTACGCCGACGCGTCTTTCTTGTCCACCGCCAACGCGTAGGTCATCTGCGAGACCGCGTCGGTGTTCAACTTCACTTTGCTGAACAGCGACGCCACCTGCGGATGCGATTTCTCCAGCGACTTGGCGTAATGCACATGCAGATACGCGGTGGGCCACGCCACCCCGGCGGAGGATTTATCCAGCCACGCCGGGTCGTCGGTCGGCTGCACGGTCTTCCACTTCGACTCGTCATGCGGCGGCTCGGTCAAGACGTGCAAATCGTGCAACACGAACATGTGATGCGGCGTGTAGCAAAAGCCGACCCACGGCTCCTTCGCGTTGATCGCGTTGGCGAGGTCGGCGTACGCCAAGGTCTCGTCCTTCTCGATCAAGTCGAAGGTCTGGTCGTAGCCATAACTCTTGGCGCGGATTTTCTCGATGTTGGTGGATGCCCAGCCCGGCGTGCCGATGAAAATCTCACCGCGACCGTTGCCGTTGGAGTCGAACAACGCCGCGACCGACGGATTGGTCAGGTCGTCGATGGAAGTGATGCCGTGCTTCTCGGCGATGTACTTCGGCACGCACATATACTGGTCGCCGGCAACGCCGTTTGGATTCATCACCACCGTGCCCTTGTTCTTGACGAAGGTGTCGTGCAGGTTCTGCTGGTTCGGCATCCACACTTCGGGATGCGCGTGCATCGCGCCCGAGTCCATCGCCTCGAAGACGATCGGGTTGGTCGAGGTTTGCAACTCGACGTCGAGCCCGAGGTTGTCCTCGATCACCACCTCCAGTACATGCGCGGTGGCTTTGACCGAAGTCCAGTTGGGCACGCCGATGATGATGTCGGCGGCGTTGGCGGTTGCGCCTGCGCCGAGCGCGGCGGCCAATGCGACCGCGCGGATTTTGTTAACTTCGCTTTTCATGGTCTTTCTCCGATTTGGATTACGGAGATTGAATCTACTCAAAACCCGGCGGCAATGCAAAAGTCAATACGCGCACGCTATACCAAAAACAAACCGCACCCAGACCGCGCGCCCGAAACGCCCGCCGGGCGCGCACCTGAAACGCCCGCTGGACGCGGGCTTGGGGGGCGCCTTGATTGCGGTGCCGCCGATGCGGTATTCTTGCCAGCGGGAGTTGGCTAGGCAGTCGCCCCGTCGCTTCGGTGGCGGGGAGGAAAGTCCGGGCTCCGCTGGGCAAGGCGCCAGGTAATGCCTGGGCGGCGCGAGCCGACGGAAAGTGCCACAGAAAATATACCGCCCCGCTTGCGCGGGGTAAGGGTGAAAAGGTGCGGTAAGAGCGCACCGCGCCGCTGGCAACAGCGGCGGCACGGCAAACCCCGCCTGGAGCAAGACCGAATAGGGACCCGATGGCGCGCCCTCGCCGGGTCCGGGTAGGTTGCTTGAGGCATTCGGCGACGAATGTCCCAGATGAATGACTGTCCACGACAGAACCCGGCTTACCGGCCGACTCCCACTACTCTCTTTCGTTTACATCGAAAAGCAAGCAGCCCTTCGGGCTGCATCACTCGCGTTCGCGAGTGTGGATTCCCGCTTAACAGACTACGGGAATGACGGCGGGGGAGATGGTTGCGGGAAAAAACGCCGGGAGCGTTTTTTCGCGAGCGCAGCGAGCCCGAAGGGCGCGTATCAGGATGATACGCGCAAAGACGGCTAAGAAGGGTGGATTCCCGCTTGCATCAAAACCGATATGCTACATTCCCAACGCATCAACCCACCCCGTGACTCCCATGCCCAAGCCCGAACTGGACGCGCCGTTGCAGACCGAGATCGAGGCGGCGGTCTATCGCAAGATGGTCGAGCATCTGCGCAAGCATCCCGAAGTGCAGAACATCGACCTGATGAACCTCGCCTATTTCTGCCGCAACTGCCTGTCGAAATGGTATCGCAGCGCTTGCGCCGAGCGCGGCGTCGAAATGGACTACGACACCGCGCGCGAGATCGTGTACGACATGCCATATGCGCAATACAAAGCGGAGTTCGCCGAAGAGGCGAGCGAAGCGCAACTGCGACAATTTGAAACCGCGCGGCTGAAAGCGACCGAGTAAGTCGTTGTCGGCGAACGTTGCCGACAACGACATCCATCGAGTCATTCGTCGCACCACGCATGCGCCACCGACGACGACGAAGCGACGAATGAACAACGCACAACCCGCCGGCAAAACCGCGCCCGCGCGGTTGCAAAACGACCGCTTGCTGCGCGCGTTGCGGCGCGAGGCGGTGGACTGCACGCCGATTTGGATTATGCGCCAAGCCGGCCGATACTTGCCGGAATATCGCGCCACGCGCACGCGCGCCGGGGACTTCCTGACCCTGTGCAAGACCCCCGAACTCGCCTGCGAAGTCACCTTGCAGCCATTGCGGCGATTCGCGTTGGACGCCGCGATCTTGTTCTCCGACATCCTCACCATCCCGGACGCGATGGGGCTCGGGCTGTCGCTCGGCGAAGGCGGCCCGCGCTTCGAGCGCCCGCTGCGATCGCGCCGCGAGATCGAGTCGTTGGCGCCGATCGAAGTCGAGACCGACCTCGCCTATGTGCTGCAAGCCGCACGTTTGGCGCGGCGCGAACTCGCCGGCCGCGCGCCGCTGATCGGCTTCAGCGGCAGCCCGTGGACGCTCGCCGCCTACATGGTCGAAGGCGGCGCCAGCCGCGACTTCCGCCGCGCCAAAGGCTTGCTGCACGACCAGCCCGACAGCGCGCGGATGCTGCTGCGAAAACTCGCGGCCGCGGTCGCCGACTACCTCAAAGCGCAAGCGACCGCCGGCGCGCAAGCGCTGATGATGTTCGACACCTGGGGCGGCGAACTGGCGACGAACGACTACATGGAGTTCTCGCTCGCGCACATGCGCGCCGTGGTCGAAACGCTCAAAGCCGACGACGCCAGCCGCGACATCCCGCTGATCCTGTTCACCAAAGGCGGCGGCAACTGGCTCGAAGCCATCGCCGACACCAACTGCGACGCGGTATCGCTCGACTGGACCGTGCCGCTCGACCAAGCCCGCCGACGCATCGGCAACCGCGTCGCCCTCCAAGGCAACCTCGACCCGGCCATCCTGCGCGCCACCCCCGAAACCATCGAAGCCGAAACCGAACGACTGCTACAACAATTCGGCAACGCGCCGGGGCATGTTTTTAATCTCGGGCATGGGATTACTCCGGATATTGATCCGGACCGGGTCGGCTACTTGGTGGATGCGGTGCATCGGATTAGTGGGTTGATTCGGGGGTAGCGAGACAAGTAGCCTCCGCCGTCAGCGTCATCCTGTCCGCGTTCAACGATACTTAAAGAACAACATTCGCCCGCCCACCGATTGCAGGGTGATTCCTTTTGAGGAGTTTTTATCGCCCCGATACCAGCGGCGATTTCGACGCGCGCAACTCAATCCGTATGCGCGTTTGCTGTGCGCGTTATATCGCAGTGAAGCGATGCAAAAATTAAAACACAACTTGACCGGCACAAAGCCCCGATTGAGACATATCCGATTGGCGCGGCTGGCGGAGGATTTGCGGGAGGTTGATTTTGAGCGGGATGTGGTGGATAGGTTGCGGGATATTGTGTAGAATCGAGCACAGATACAAGCGAGTTTCTATGAGCGCCTAAGTGATGTGAAACTTCACGATAAAGCACACAGAGTCGTTGGCCAAAGTGTCGGGGGCTTGTTGAAAAATGTTTTGCTGAATGACCGCAAAAAATTTGAGGCTGACACCGATGGGCGTAGAAAGAAATACACTTGGATTTTAAATGTCCTTAATTGCCAAAATGCCTCTGCCTCTCCGCCGCCTGTAATCGTTTTGACCTCAACCGATTCACCCCCGCAATTCCACCCCCGAACCTCGCACTATCGCCAGCGTGTCGAGGATAGTTTCAATCGCCAACAAGCGATGCAAACGCTCGGCATTTCGCTTGATCGCGTTGCGCCCGGGGAAGTTGATCTTGGTCTGCCGTATCAATTCGAGTTGAGTCAGCAGCACGGTTTCATTCACGCCGGCGTGATCGCCACCGCGCTCGACAGCGCGTGCGGTTATGCGGCGTTTTCGCTGATGGCGGAGGATGCGGCGGTGTTGACGGTGGAGTTCAAGATTAGTCTGCTGGCGCCGGCGCAGGGCGAGCGGTTTGTCGCGCTTGGCCGCGTGGTCAAGCCCGGGCGGACGATCACTTTCGCCCACGGCGAGGCGTGGGCGCAGCGCGGCGACGAGCGGAAGTTGATCGCACAGATGAACGCGACTTTGATGGCGGTGGTCGGGCGCGATGAAATTCGCGGATGACGCAACGCTGGCGCGATGCGCCGCCGCCGGACAATCCGCCCGCGAACAATCCGCCGCTTAAGCCCGCAGCGTCTCCTTCCGTAGCCAGTTCACCACCTTAATCAACGCGCCGGTCTCCGAATCGCCGCGCGCGAGCGCTTTGTGATACACGCGCAGTTGACGATGCGCGCTGGTGCCGCGGCGGACGATGGCGCGGGCGTGCTTTACTTCGCCGACGCAGCCGAGCGCTTCGGCGTCTTGCGCGATCAAGCCGAGGATTTCGTTGAGCAGCGTTGGATATTCGATAATCAAGCCGCGTCCGAAATCGATCAGCCCGCTGTCGATGCCGTAACGGCAGGCGCGCCAGCGGTTCTCTTCGAGCAGCCAGTTGGAGTATTGCCGCCAGCGTTGGTTGGATAGTCGCAGGCGATACAGCATCCGCAGCCAGCATTGAAACAACGCGGCGACGCAGGCGGCGTCGTGCACGTTGGTGCATAGGTCGGAGATGCGCATCTCCAGCGTCGGATAGCGCGCGGAAATTCGCAAGTCCCACCACACCTTGGTCGCGTCCTCGATCACGCCGGCGCCGACCAGTGTGTCCACATGCCGGCGATAGTCGGAGTACGTTTCGAACGGATACGGCAGCCCGGTGCGCGGCATCTCGTCCCACACCGACAGGCGATACGACTTCAGCCCGGTGTCGGCGCCGCGCCAAAACGGCGACGAAGTGCTGAGCGCGAGCAAATGCGGCAGGATGTAACTCGCCTGGTTCATCAGATCGACGCGCAACTCGTCGTCGTCGATGCCGACATGCACATGCATGCCGCTGATCAACAACCTGCGCACCACCGCTTGCAAGTCGTTAGCGAGCGCGGCGTATCGCGCGCGCTTGGTGATCTGCTGGCCTTCGGCTTCGGCGAATGGATGAGTCGAAGCGGCGATGATGGCGAGGTCGTGGTGCGCCGCAACTTCGGCGACGGTGGCGCGCAGCCGCATCAACTCGCGCCGCGCCGCCGCCACCGACTTGCACGGGCGCGTGCCGATCTCGACTTGCGATTGCAGGAACTCGGACGACACCGCCTTGCCGAGGCGCCGCTTCATCGCCGGCATCAACGCGCGCGGCACATTGCGCGCCAACGCGCCGCTGGCGGGATCAACCAGCATGTACTCCTCTTCGATGCCGATCGAGAAACTCGGTTCGGGTATGGACATGGTCGCGGTTGCCGCGGCGATCGCGTCGGGCGTTGGACGTTGGCGTTGATCGTTGGGTGCGACCACAACATCGCACAACGCGCGCGCGCGGTCAAGTTCGCTTGCTATACTCGGCGCATCGATTCCAATCGCAGCGCAAGCGCAAGTTCAAGCGAAAATGCAAGCGGCATGACCGACATCATCAACCGACTGCTGCAACAACGCGGCGTGCTGCTGGCGGACGGCGCCACCGGCTCGAACTTGTTCGACGCCGGATTGAGCACCGGCGACTCGCCAGAGTTGTGGAACGACCTCCACCCCGATCGCGTCGCGCGGCAATGCCGCGACTTCATCGCCGCCGGCGCCGACATCGTGCTGACCAACACCTTCGGCGGCACGCGCCACCGGCTGAAACTGCACCGCGCGCAAGCGCGGGTGGCGGAGTTGAATCGCAAAGGCGCGCAAATCGCGCGGCGCGAAGCCGACGCCGCCGGACGCGAGATCATCGTCGGCGGCTCGATGGGTCCCACCGGCGAAATCATGCAGCCGCTCGGCGACTTACACCACGACGACGCCGCCGACGCGTTCGCGCAGCAGGCGCATGCGTTGCGCGACGGCGGCGCCGATGTGTTTTGGATCGAGACGATGTCGTCGAAGGAGGAAGTGCAAGCGGCGATCGACGGCGCCGCGAGCGCGGGCCTGCCGATCGTCGCCACCTTCAGCGTGGACACCAACGGGCGCACGATGATGGGGCTCGCGCCGGCGGACATCATCGCGCTCAGCCGCCGCATGCCGCGCGCGCCGGACGCGATCGGCGCGAACTGCGGAGTCGGCGCGTCGGAGTTGATCGCCGCGACGATCAACATGCGCTGCGCCGCCGAACAACTTGGGCTGGAACCGATCTTGGTGGCGAAGGCGAACTGCGGCGTGCCGGAATACATCGACGGCGAGATCGTCTATAGCGGCGACGCGCGGATCATGTCGGAATACGCCAAGTTCGCGGTGGACGCCGGCGCGAAGATCATCGGCGGCTGCTGCGGCACCACGCCGGCGCACATCGCCGCGATGCGCGCCGCGCTCGACCAACACCACGCGCGCGCGCTACCGACGCTGGCCAACATCGAAGACCAACTCGGCGAAGTTTCCGCCGGCGCAAAAGCGCAACTACGTGGCGAAATGAGCATCGCCGCCGGGGCAGTTGGCGGCGCGGGCGGGCGCAAACGATCGCGACGGCGGGGGAAGCGTGGGGAATAACGCGGATTGCGCGCGGAGTAAGTCGCTTTCTCTTTCCGCCGTCATTGCGTGTATCCATCTTGATACGCGCCCTGCGGACTCGCTGTGCTCGCGAAAAAACGCTCCCGGCGTTTTTTTGCTCGTATCATCCTGATACTCGCCCTTCGGGCTCGCTTCGCTCGCACGACTCAGACGTGGATTCCCGCCATTAAGAGCGCGGGAATGACGATCGGGGAGAAGCGGGAATAACGGCAAAAAAGAGTACATCAGTATGGCGCGAGCGCAGCGAGCCATTTGTGCGTCGCGTGCTATTCATCCAACACCGCAACCGTCTCCGCCAAAGTCCGCGCATTAATCACCGCACGATACGCTGGCGCGCTATCGCCGCGGCAGGTTTTTTTGACGATGGCCTCCAAGTTCGGACGCTTGTCCGCTGGCGCGTCTCCCGCGCCGAGGCCGCCGCCGAACTCGATCAGCAGCGCGTCGGCGGCGGCCAGCGCGTCGGCGGCGCGGGTCAGGTTTTGGTGCCACAGCACTGGGTTGAACAACTGCATGAACAGGCGCGACTTGATCGCGTCGGCGTCGGCGTCGTGGAAGTCGCCGGTGAAATTCGACAGCACCGCGAAGCGCGGCGCGGCGATTTCGGTCTGCGCCAGCGCCTCGCGGAAACGCAACGCGGCTTCGACCATGTAATAAGTGTGGAACGCGCCTTCGGTCTTCAGCCGCGTGCTGCGCATGCGCGGGCGTTGCGCGGCGAGGTCGCAGACCAGCGCGTCCAAGTCCTCCGCCGCGCCGCCGACCACGGTCTGCGTCGGCAAGTTGCACGCGGCGATGCCGCAGCAATGTCGCGCCGCCAACGACTCGACGCCGGCGCGATCGATCATCAACGCCTCCATCTCGCCGCGTCCGTGCGCGCCCATCAACTCGCCGCGCGTCTTCACCAAGCGCAACGCCTGCGCGAACGACAGCGCGTCGGCGGCGACCAGCGCGGTGTATTCGCCGAGGCTATGCCCGGCCGCCAACGTCGTGCGCGTCGTTAAATCGAAATCAGTTTGCTGGCGCAACGCGCGCAAGCAAGCGATGGAATGCGTCAGCAGAACCGGCTGGGTGAAGCGCGTCAAGTTGATGCGCTCGGACGAGTCCGCCGCGGCGAAGGACAACTCGGCGATGTCGTAGCCGAGCGCGTCGCCGGCTTCGGCGTATGCATCGCGCACCACCGCGAACTGGTCGTGCAAGTCTTTGCCGATGCCCGCATACTGCGCGCCCTGGCCGGGGAATAGGTAGGCGATTTTGTCGAACTTGGGCATCGTCGTGGCAACTTCGGCGTCGGCGACTCGGCGACTTGGCGTCGGCGGCGCGCGGTTATACTGCACCGTTTCGCCGCGCCGTTCAACTTGCCCGCGGCGGCGGCTTGTGGTCAAATCCGCCGTTGCTTCATTGCAACACCCACCGCAACACCCATTCACATGGCAACGATCATAGACGGCAAGGCGTTCGCCGCTGGACTGCGCGAGCGCGTGCGCGGCGCGGTCGAGACGTTGCGCGCGCGCGACGGCGTCCAGCCCGGGCTGGCGGTGGTGCTGGTCGGCGACGACCCGGCGAGCAGCGTGTATGTCCGCAACAAAGGCAAGCAGACCGTCGCCGCCGGAATGAACTCGTTCGAGCACAAACTGCCGGCGGACGCGAGCGAAGCGGAGTTGCTCGCGCGCGTGGCGCAACTGAACGACGACCCGGCGGTGCACGGCATTTTGGTGCAACTGCCGCTGCCGAAGCAGATCAACGCATCCAAAGTCATCAACGCGATCGCGGTGGAGAAGGATGTGGACGGCTTCCACATCGAAAACGTCGGCAAACTTTCGGTCGGCGAAGACGCGCTCGCGCCGTGCACGCCGGTCGGCTGCTTGCTGTTGCTGCAACATCAACTCGACGATCTCGCCGGCAAAAGCGCGGTGGTGGTCGGGCGATCGAACATCGTCGGCAAGCCGATGGCGATGCTGCTGCTGCGCGAGAGTTGCACGGTCACGGTGGCGCATTCGCGCACGCGCGATCTGCCGGCGGTGTGCCGCGGCGCCGACATTCTGGTCGCGGCGGTCGGCGTGGCGGAGATGATCCGCGGCGACTGGATCAAGCCCGGCGCGACCGTGATTGACGTCGGCATCAACCGCGTCGAGACCGCGCCGGAGCGATCCAAACTGGTCGGCGATGTCGACTTCGCCGGCGCATCGCAAGTCGCCGGCGCGATCACGCCAGTGCCCGGCGGCGTCGGTCCGATGACCATCGCCTGCCTGCTACGCAACACGCTGGCGGCGGCGTGCCGACAGCATGGGGTTGAGATGCCTGAAGGATTGTGATCGCGCGTTTGCAATCATCGTGCGAACAATGCGCGGCGCGGGCGATGCTACATTGAGTGCGGCGACGAGATGACAATGCCGACTCTTTAATCTGCCGCGCAACACGCTGGCGGCGGCGTGCTGACTAATTGCGAGTTTGTGATCGCGAGTTTGTGATCGCGAGTTTGTTATCGCGAATTTGTGATCGCTGTGCGACGCGTCAGTGCAGTGCCGAAATATACAACGCCAACTCCTTAATCTGCTGCGCCGATAGCGGGAACGCGATCGGATTCATCACCGCGTCCGCGCGCGCGCCCGACTTGAACGCCAGCAACTCCGCCTCGATGTATGCCGCGTGCTGCCCCGACAGCCGCGGGAACGCCGGCGGAATGCCGTGGCCGGAAGGTCCGTGGCAGCCCATGCAAGCGGGAATGTTGTACTGCGCGAAGCCGCCGCGATAGATTTTGCCGCCGGCGAGCGCGGTCGCCTCCTGCTCTGGCGTGATCGCTCCGATGCGCGGCTCGAGGCCGCTGTAATAGGCGTCCAGATCCGCCATGTCGGCGTCCGACAACGGCGCCGACATCGCCGGCATCACCGTGCCGGCGCGCTCGCCGGACTTGAACTTGGCGAGTTGCGCGGCGATGTAGCCGGGCACTTGGCCGGCGAGATTCGGGAACTGGTCGGTCGGGCTGTTGCCGTCGGCGCCGTGGCACGCCGCGCATGGCGCCGCCGCGGTCCGGCCCGCGGCGGCGTCGCCTTGCTGCGCGCCGGCCGCGCCGGTGAACAACGCGCCAGCAAAAAATGCGGCGAAGAGTGATTTGGAGAAACGAATCATGGTCTCAATATATGTTGAGGTCGGGGCGTTGAAGTTGGGTTGAATGGTTGTTGTCATCGCTTCAGATTGATTCGACCGCGGCGGATTTGATCGCACACCGCAACGCACGCCGTAGCGCACAAAGCAACGCGTTAATCTCGTACAATCCACGCCGCGGCGAATCCGCCGCCGATTATAGCACTTTCCAACCCCGCCAACAACCGACCGACACGTGACCGCGATCGACTTCACCCGCGCAGCGTATGCCTGCGCCGCGCATTATTCGCACCAGTGGCCGCCGGACGCGGGCGCCGAGGTCGCGTTCGCCGGACGCTCGAACGTCGGCAAGTCGAGCGCGATCAACGCCATCGTCAATCAAAAACGTCTGGCGCATGCCAGCAAGACGCCCGGTCGCACCCGCCAGATCGTGTTCTTCGATCTCGACGCGGCGCATCGGCTGGTTGATCTACCCGGCTACGGCTACGCCAAGGCGCCGCAGGACTTGCGCCGGCATTGGCAAGGTTTCATCGAGGAATATTTGACTCGACGCGCCTGCCTGAAGGCATTGGTGGTGCCAATGGACATCCGCCGCCCGCTGACCGAACTCGATCGCGCGATGCTCGGCTGCTGTCGCGAAATCAGCTTGCCGGCGCATATCCTGCTGACCAAGGCGGACAAGTTCAAGCGCGGTCAAGCGGCCAACGCGCTGCTTCGTGCGCGCGCGGAAGTGGAGTCGCGCGATGGCGTCGCGCAGTTGGCGACGGTGCAGTTGTTCTCGGCGATCAAGCGCGATGGAGTCGAAGAGGCGAGCGAAATCATCGCCGCGCATTTGTTGCGTTAGCGCAGAAGTGCGCGTCGCTTCGCGCGCGGTAAGAAGTGAAGTCGCGCGGAGATGCGCGCGATAAGTAGAGTCGCGCGTGCGCGCTCAGGGACGAACGTGGCCGTCGCCGATGACGATATACTTTTGGCAGGTCAGGCCGACCAAGCCGACCGGACCGCGCACATGCAGTTTGTCGGTGCTGATGCCGATTTCCGCGCCGAGGCCATATTCGAAGCCGTCGGCGAATTGGGTCGAAGCGTTGACCATAACCGAACTCGAATCCACTTGGCGCAGGAATCGCCGCGCGCGCGGCCAGTTTTCGGTGAGGATCGAGTCGGTGTGATGCGAGCCGTATTCATTGATGTGCGCGATCGCCTGCTCGACGCCGTCGACCACGCGCACGGCGAGGATCGCGTCGAGATATTCGGCGCGCCAATCATCCGCCGTCGCCGCGTTCATCTGCGGCACGATCGCGCGCGAGCGTTCGCAGCCGCGCAACTCGATGCCATGCTCGAGATACCGCCGCGATAAATCCGGCAACAACTCGCGCGCCACCGCCGCGTCCACCAGCAGCGTCTCCATCGCGCCGCAGATTCCATAGCGCCGCGCCTTGGCGTTGAACGCGACTTCGCCAGCGCAACCTAAGTCGGCGTCGCCGTCCACATACACATGGCACATGCCGTCTTGATGCTTGATCACCGGCACCGACGCCTCGCGGCTGATGCGCTCGATCAAGCCCTTGCCGCCGCGCGGGACGATGACGTCGATGTACTCCGGCATCGTGATCAACGCGCCGACCGCAGTGCGATCGGTCGTCTCAACCAACTGCGCCGCGTCCGCCGGCAAACCCGCCTGCCGCAAGCCGGCGCGCAATGATTCGGCGAGCGCGAGATTGGAATGCAACGCCTCGGAGCCGCCGCGCAGAATCACCGCGTTGCCCGCCTTCAAGCACAACGCGGCGGCATCTATGGTGACGTTCGGGCGCGACTCGTAAATGATGCCGATCGCGCCCAGCGGCACGCGCATCTTGCCGACTTGAATTCCGCTCGGACGATACACCAAGTCGGTGATCTCGCCGACCGGATCGGGCAGTTGCGCGACTTGGCGGCAACCTTCGGCCATCGCCGCGATGCGCGCTTCGTTCAGTTGCAAACGATCCATCAACGCATCGCTCAAACGATTGCGCTCGCCGCCGCGCACATCGTTCGCGTTGGCTTGCAAGATCGCGTCCTGATCATCCAACAACCGCTGCGCGATCGCCTCCAACGCAAGGTTCTTGTCGGCGGTCGCAGCCTCGGCGAGCACCGCCGACGCCGCGCGCGCGCTGGCCCCAAGCCGCGCCATATACGCGGCGATGTCGGGCTGCTGTTCAGCGGTGCTGGGCGTGGTCATGAGCGTCGGCGCGTTGCATTCGCGCGGCGTTGGAATCCAGCGAGTATAACAACGATCGGGCGATGGCGCGCAGTCGTCATCGCGCAACCGAGCGCATCAATTGCGGCGGGGGATCTTGTTCGTGCGCGATTGCCGCGCATAACAACAACCGCGCACCGTAACCGCGTTCACTGAATCCGTAGCCCGCACATCTGCAGGCCGATGCGTTCGATCTCTTCCCAAATGCTTTGGCGTTGCATCGGTGCGCGTCCCTTGAGCATTAAATCCACGCGCGCGAGTTGCCGCAGCAGGCTTTCGCATTGCCTCGCCGACAGCCGGCGCAGCGCAGCGTCAACCATACCGCTGCGGCTGCTCCACACGCCGTGGCGCTTGAGCAGCGTCTGCGGCCGCTCGCCGCGCGCGAGGCCGGCGGAGAGATGGCACAGCGCGCGCATCTCCTTCGCCAACGCCCACAAAATCAGCACCGGCTCGGCCTGCTCGCGCCGCAGGCTATGCAGGATTCGCGTGCAACGCTCCGCCGAGCCGAGCAAGCAAGCGTCCACGAACGCATAGACATTGAAACGCGCATGATCAGCGATCGCGCTTTCCACCGCTTCCACCGTGATCTTGCGCGGCGATTGTTGCGATGATGAATCTTTCGGCGATGACTCTTGCGCCGATGACTCCTGCGACGACGACTCTTTCAACGCCCCCGGCGGCGGGAACAACAGCACCAGCAGATTGATCGCCTGCGCCGCAGCCAGCAGATTCCCCTCGACGAAGTCGCTCAGCCGTTGCGCCGCCGCGGTCTCGAACTGCAAGCCTTTAGCGCGCATCCGCCGCTCGACCCACGCCGGCAACTGCGCCGGCGCGATCGCCGGACATTCGACCGCAACGCCGGCGGACTCGATCTGCTTGAACCACTTGGCGTTCTGCGCGCGCCGATCGATCGCGCCGCTGATCACCAGCAACGCATTGTCGCCACCGTCCATCGCCTCGACATACCGCGCCAACGCCTTCTCGCCCGCCGCCCCCGGCTTTGCGCTCGGCATCCGCAACTCGATCAACTGCTTGTCGGCGAACAACGACACCGACTGCCCGCTGGCGACCAGTCGCTCCCAATCAAAACCCGGCTCGACGGTATAACGAATCCGCTCACCAAAACCATCCGCCCGCGCGCGCGCGCGAATCGCCTCCAACGCCTCCTCGATCAACAACGTCTCGCCGCCGAACAAGTGATACAACGGCGCAAGCCCGCGATCGAGCCGGCCGGGAAGTGCGGAGAAGTTGATGCGCACTTCGGAATCTAGAGCAAGGCGTTCAGCGGAACGCTCCGCAGCAACGCCCATGTGGGCGAAGTCACATGCGTGATTCCAGCCGCCTTGCGCAGCGCGCCGGGACCTTTCGCGTAATAAAGCGAATGGTCTTTCCGAATCGCTTCGATGCCTTTGGCGAGTGTTTTAAACGAGACGCGGGTATCCGTGCCTTTTAGCAATCGCTTCAAGCATACCGCGTTGTCGGTTTCCTGCTGGTACCTGAATGTTGCTTTACACCCGCACGCTCCAAAACTGGCTTTGTTTTTGATCGCGGAGATGATCTCTGCAACTACGCTGTCCGGTGGTCTTGATGATTCAACATGCTTCATGGTTTTTGCTCGTAGGAATTAAGGTAATGCTTTATATGCTGCCTCAATTCGTGAATCAAGTTGTTCATAAAGTTTAAGTTGTCGCGATGTCCGCGATGTCCGAGTTGTCTAAGTTGTCCGCGATGTCCAGCGTGCGTTAAATCACAAGCGCGGCAGTTGGCGCATGATTCGCACCACCGCTTCGTCGCGCAGTTCGTCTTGCAAGAATGCTTCTTGCGCTTCGGCTTGCAGGTGTTTGGATGAGTCGTAGTTGAACGCGCGATGCAACCAAAATATTCGTTCGGCTTGCAACGGTTGGCCGTCTTCGGCGGCGATGCGGAATGCGACTTGGTAGCGCACGGCGTAGGCGCTGGCGGCGCCTTGCGGGTCGGTGGTCAAGGTGGTCTGCGCGAACTCGCTGGCGAGCGAGATGGTGGCGCCTTGCCCGGCGCGCACCACGGCCGCGCCGCGTTGCTTCAGCGCGGCGGACAAGCGCTGGACCAAGTCGCGGTCGGCGCCGACGATGTGGACGCGAGCGAGATCGGGCGGGAGTTCGACTTCGCCGCGCAGGTGGAAGCCGCAGCCGGTCAGCAGTGTTGCGCTGATTAGCAGCAACGCCAAGCGGCGCGGCGGGCGGGGTGTTGTTCGCGTTGTGATTCGCGTCGTCATTTGCGCCGTCATCCGCATCACACCACGATGTTCACCAGCCGTCCCGGCACGACGATGATTTTGCGGATGGTTTTGCCGTCGGTGTGCTTGCGCACGCGCGCGTCGTTTTGCGCGGCGCGTTCGATCGCGGCGTGGTCGCTGTCGGCGGGGAGTTCGATTTGCGCGCGCAACTTGCCGTTGACTTGCACCGCCAGCGTGATGGTGTCGCCGACCAGCGCGCGGTCGTCGGCGCGCGGCCATGCGGCGTCGATGACATCGCCGTCCTCGCCCAGATCGCGCCACAGTCGGTGGGCGATGTGCGGCGTGATCGGCGCCATCACCTTGGTCATCGCGAGCAAGCCTTCGCGCAATGCGGCGGCGCGCGGCGGCGCGGGTTGTTGGTCGCCGTCGTCGCAGTCGAACTTGTCCATCGCGTTCAGCAACTCCATGCACGCGGCGATGACCGTGTTGTATTGGAACCTGCGATAGTCGCGCTCGGCGCGGCGCAGCATCGCGTGCACCCGCGCGCGCAACGCAAGCGCGACCTTGTCCTCGACCGTCGCCGCCCAGTCGTCTTGCGCCAGCAACACGCGGCCGGCCTGCGCCGCGTCGCGCGTGCGCTGCGCCAGCCACCACCAGCGCCGCAGGAAGCGATGCGCGCCGGCGATGGCGGCGTCGCTCCATTCCAGCGTCTGCTCCGGCGGCGCGGCGAACATCATGAACAGGCGCACGGTGTCGGCGCCGTAGCGATCGATCATCACCTGCGGGTCGACCGTGTTGCCCTTCGACTTCGACATCTTCACGCCGTCCTTCAACACCATCCCTTGCGTCAGCAAGTTGGTGAACGGTTCGTCGCTGTTGATCAAGCCGAGGTCGCGCAGCAGTTTGTGGAAGAATCTCGCATACAGCAAGTGCAGCACGGCGTGCTCGATGCCGCCGATGTATTGATCCACCGGCAGCCAGTAGTCGGCGCGCCGGTCGAGCATGGCGTCGTCCAAGTTCGGGCAGCAGTAGCGATGGAAATACCACGACGACTCGACGAAGGTGTCGAAGGTGTCGGTCTCGCGCGACGCGGCCGGCCGGCCGTCGGGCAAGGTCGCGAGTTGGAACTCGGCGTGGTCGGTCAGCGGCGACTGCACGCCGGAGAACGCGACCTCCTCGGGCAGCACCACCGGCAAGTCGTCGTCGGGCACCGCGACGGCATCGCCGGCGGCGTCATACACCACCGGAATCGGGCAGCCCCAGTAGCGTTGGCGCGACACGCCCCAGTCGCGCAGGCGGTAGTTGACCGCGCGGCGACCGACGCCGGCGCGCTCGAGATGATCGGCGATGGCGTCGAACGACTGCGCGAAGTCGAGCCCGTCGAACGCGCCGGAGTTGATCAGCACGCCGTCCTTGGTGGTCAGCGCGGATTGGCTGAAGTCGTGCGGCGCGTTGTTCGTTTGGGGGTTCGCCGCATCGCGTCGTTGCGCTGACGAACCGGATGACTTCTTGCGGTTCGCCTCTTCGCGTTGTTGTGTTGACGAACTCGATGGCTTCCGGCGGTTCGCCTCTTCGCTTCCGTGCGCCGGCGAACTACATGACGTCCTGTCAATAACCGGCCGAACTTCGATGCCATGCTTGCGCGCGAACTCGAAGTCGCGCTGGTCGTGCGCCGGCACCGCCATCACCGCGCCGGTGCCGTAGCCCATCAGCACGAAGTTCGCCGCCCAGATGTCGATGCGCTCGCCGCTGATCGGATGCTCGGCGCTCACCCCGAGCGGCACGCCCTTCTTCTCCATGGTCTCGAGTTCGGCTTCGGCGGTGGCGGCGGCGCGGCATTGCTCGACGAACGCGGCGACTTGCGCGTTATCCCGCGCGACCTTGCGCGCCAGCGGATGCTCGGCGGCGACGAACACCGCGGTGATGCCCATGATGGTGTCGGGGCGGGTGGTATAGACGCCGAGCCGCTCGGTCTCGCCGTCCACCGCGAAACTGAACTCGACTCCTTCCGAGCGGCCGATCCAGTTGCGCTGCATCGCCTTGACCGACTCCGGCCAGCCGTCCAACTTGTCGATGTCGCGCAGCAACTCGTCGGCGTAGGCGGTGATGCGGATGAACCACTGCGAAATCTCGCGCCGCTCGACCGCCGCGCCGGAGCGCCAGCCGCGTCCGTTCTCGACTTGCTCGTTGGCGAGCACGGTCTGCTCGACCGGATCCCAGTTGACCACCGCCATCTTCTTATACGCCAAGTCCTTCTCCAGCAAGCGGTTGAAGAACCATTGCTCCCAGCGATAATACTGCGGCGCGCAAGTCGCCAGTTCGCGGCTCCAGTCATAAGCGAAGCCGAGGCGCTTCAACTGCGCCTTCATGTACTCGATGTTGGCGTACGTCCATTGCGCCGGCGGCATGCGCCGCTCGATCGCCGCGTTCTCCGCCGGCAGCCCGAACGCGTCCCAGCCCATCGGCTGCAGCACATTCTTGCCGCGCATGCGCTGATAGCGGCTGATGACATCGCCGATGGTGTAGTTGCGCACATGCCCCATGTGCAACTGCCCCGACGGATAGGGCAGCATCGACAAGCAGTAAAACTTCTCGCGCGAATCATCCTCGCCGACCGCGAACGACTGATTGGACTCCCAGTGCCGCTGCGCGCTGGCCTCGATTTCGGCGGGGTTGTAGGGTTGAGTCACGGAGTCGTCGAATGCGGACTGGGAGTCGCGAATGCGGGGTTTGAATGCGGCGCACATTGTACCCGATTCGATGCGGATGCGGGGCGAGCGAGATCGAATCTTCGTCGGCAATTTATCTTGCCAAAACTTCGGCGCGGGATTAATGCGATGAAGTTGCGCGATGAATTTCGATCTATCCGTTCAAATCGCAGCCAAGAAAGTTTCGACCACGCGATGTCGCCGCCTCCAACACGCTGAAGCCGCCCGCCGCAGGGTCAACGACCAGATCGCCCGCGTTGCTCACCGCGGCGATCAACTCGCCTTGCAACGCAATCGGTTTTTTGTGCGGATGACCATCGCGCGTCTCCGATTTCTCGCGCCAAGTATCGGGAATGGTATGGATTTTCCAAACCCCCTTCGCCTTGCGCGGCTGCTTCTGCAACACCACGCAATATTCCGTCCTGCGCCGGCTGCGATAACCCATCCCGATCCGCTCCTTGTCCCAATTAACTAGATCAACAACGTCCAAGCCGGTCCCGTCCAGCCAATCGCGAAAGCCGTCGCACAAATGATATTTGTCCACCCACAAAAACAAATGCCCGCTCGGAATCAACACCCGATCAATCGCCGCGACAAACTCGGCGATGGTTTGTTCACTCATCTGCTCCAACGCGCATCGCCGCTGACTGCGACTCTTGCCTTCGTTTCCGTATTGCATCTTGTCCAACACCCCGCGATATTGCGGATCAAAAAACGCAACCGGAATCGCCGCTTGAGGAATTTTCGCCAACAACTTCAACCCGTCCATCTTGAGCCGCCGATTGAGCTTCAACGCACGCGGCAAGGCAATGCCCGGCGGTTGAATCACCCGCTCGTTGGAGAACACGCTGCTGGATGATTCGCTGCCGGGGAGTTTGCTGGCGAAGGTATCGGCGGTGGGCTGCAAATTTGGATGGGTTGTAAAGAATGGATTCCCGCTAAAAGACCGCGCGAAAAAACGCCCGGAGCGTTTTTTCGCGAGCGTAAGCGAGCCCGAAGGGCGAGTATCAGGATGATACGCGCAATCCAGTCGTCCATGGATGGCGATCTTCAAACTGGCGTGGTCGCGCGAACAAACCCCGCGACTCCCGCCCACATCAAAAGCAAGCAGCCCTTCGGCCTGCCTCACTCGCTTACCGCGAGCGTGGATTCCCGCTTACAGACTGCGGGAATGACGTCGGTGTTAAGACGGCGGCGGACGCGGAGACTGCGCTACAATCCCTCTATGCCCGGCAAGATTTCCAAGTCATTCATCGATCAACTCCTCGCTCGCATTGACATCGTCGAGGTGATTGATCGGCGGGTGCCGCTCAAGCGCGGGGGGCGGGAGTATTTGGCGTGTTGTCCATTTCATGAGGAGAAGACGCCGTCGTTCACGGTCAGCCCGGGCAAGCAGTTTTTTCATTGCTTCGGTTGCGGCGCGAATGGGACGGCGATCGGGTTTTTGATGGACTATGGCAATCTCGGTTTCGTCGAGGCGATCGAGGAGTTGGCGGAGAGCGTCGGCGTCGAGGTGGTGCGCGAGGACGGGCGCGGACGCGCGTCGGCGACATCGGCATCGGCGGCGGGCGATTCGACCGGGCCGTTGGCGAAGATCATCGGCGAGGCGAATCGCTGGTTTCAGCAGCAGTTGCGCGAGCACGCCGACGCCAAGCGCGCGATCGCGTATCTGAAGTCGCGCGGGCTGGACGGACGCGTCGCCGCAGCGTTCGGCATCGGCTTTGCGCCCGGCGGTGATTACGGTGGCGATCAACTGGCGCGCGCGCTCGGCGGCGACGAAGACCGCCGGCGGCACTTGCACAAAGCCGGGCTGGTCGGGCGCGACGAAAAAAGCGGGCGCGTGTACGACCGCTTCCGCGACCGCGTAATTTTCCCGATCGAGGATCATCGCGGCCGCGTGGTCGCGTTCGGCGGACGCATCCTTGGCGACGGCGAACCGAAATACTTGAACTCGCCGGAGACGCCGCTGTTCCACAAAGGCGCCGAACTCTACGCGCTCGACCGCGCGCGCCGCGAGATCGGACTTAGCCGACGCGCGCTGGTGGTCGAGGGCTATATGGACGTGGTCGGCTTGGCGCAGTTCGGCGTCGTCAACGCGGTCGCCACGCTCGGCACCGCGACCACGCGCACGCATCTGCAGCGACTGTTCCGCCTCGCGCCGGAGATCGTGTTCTGCTTCGACGGCGACCGCGCCGGACGCGCCGCGGCGTGGAAGGCGTTGCAGACCGCGCTTAGCGAAATGCGCGACGAACGCCAAGTCGGCTTCCTGTTCCTGCCCGAAGGCGAAGACCCGGACAGCATCGTGCGCGCCGAAGGACGCGACGGCTTCGAGCAACGGGTCGATGGCAAATCATCGCTCGAGGATTTCTTGTTCGCGCATCTCGGCGAACAAGTGAACTCGGCGACGCGCGACGGCAAGGCGCGGCTGGTCGCGCTGGCGCAGCCGCTGCTGGCGCAGTTGCCGCGCGGCGCGCTGCGCGAGATGCTGTCGCAGCGGCTGACCACCGAGACCGGATTGTCGGCGCATCAAATCGGCGAGAGCGCGACGACGACGCGCGCGCGCGGTGCGATGCGCGGCGCGCGCGCCGATGCACCGCAAGGGCAACTCTCGCCGCTCGCGCTGGCGGTCAGCCTATTGCTGCAGCATCCGCATCTGGCGGCTTCGACGCCTGCGCCGTCGTCGTTGGCGCAACTCGATCTGCGCGGCGCCGAGGTGCTGCGCGAGATTATCGCCGCGATCGCGCGCGACGGCGACATCACCACCGCGCGGCTGATCGAATCCTTCCGCGACGACGACAAGACGCACGCCTATCTGCAGCGGCTGGCGGCGCGCGACAATCACATCGACGACGACGCGCTGACCGCGCAGTTCAACGACACGCTTGAGCGTCTGCTCGAGCAGCAAACCGACCAGCACCGCCTGGCGCTGATCGCGCAACTTCGCAAGGAACTATCCGCCGACGAGGAGCGGCGGCTGAAGCAGGAGATGAAGGCGTTGCTCGACGCCCGCCACCAAAGTTTGCAAGCGCGCGCCGAGGCGAAGTAGCGACGCGAAGTTCGCTCAGACCGGTCGCCCGAGCCGCTCGAACCGATCGTGTTCCTCGCGCTTTCGCATCCGCGCTTGCTGCGCGCGAAGTCGCGTTTGGCGACGCTGATGCCATAGCAAAACCGCCACGCCCGACCCACTAGCCACCGCCAAGAACACGAATAGAATCAGCAACTCCATCCGTCACCCTGCGGCTAACCTAACCGGACTTGTTGTGCTTGCGCTTTTGCTTGTGCTCAAGCCAACACATACATCAAGCCAAAAAAGCCAACCACAGCCAAGAACGAGAATAAAACAAGTGCTTCCATCTATTCCTCCACGGTCGCCTTAATGTTTTCGGCTTCTATCTGCTTGATCAATCTGAAGCCGATCGCGGCTAAGAACCGGGTTGCGACGACGCCGACGATCAGCACCGTCAATTTCGGAATGCCGTCGATGCGCAGGATTGCGACCAGCACGACGCCCGCGAAGACGAGTTTCGAAACATCCAGCAAATAATCGGCTAATTTCGCTTTATCCCCGAATTCATCCCACAAAACCGCGGTTTCCGCAAGCCGCATGGGCGGTTTGCGTCGGCGCGGTGTGCTATGCTTCGCGGTTGAATTCGCGGCGGGCGGCGGCATATTTTGCGCTTGGCCGCCGCAATTGACCGCCGCGCGCGGCAATCCACCGACTTCCCGCTATGACCGACTCCGCCATGACCGACACTCGACACGACAAGGCCGACGAAACGGCCGACGCCGCCGACGGCGAGCACGCCGCGCAGCCGCAGTCCGACCTGAAGAATCTGGTGCTCAAGGGCAAGGCGCAGGGGTTCTTGACCTACGCCGAGATCAACGACCATCTGCCGGAGAACATGCACGACACCGACCAGATCGAAGTGGTGGTCAACATGATCAACGACATGGGCATCGAGGTGGTGGACAAGGCGCCCGACAGCGACAGCATGACGCTCAAGCGCGACAACCCGGAGGACGAGGAGGTCGCCGAGGAGGTCGGCGCGGCGCTCAAGACCGCGGTCGAGAGCGAGTTCGGCCGCACCACCGATCCGGTGCGGATGTACATGCGCGAGATGGGCACGGTGAAGTTGCTGACGCGCGAGGACGAGATCGCGCTGGCCAAGCGCATCGAGGCCGGCAATCGCCAGAGCGCGCAGGCGGTCGCGCTGGCGCCGCGCGCGATCGCGCGGCTGCTGCTGTTCGCCAAGTTGATCGAGGCGAGCGAGATGAAACTGACCGAGTTGGTGGTCGCGTTCATGGCGATCGACGCGCTCGACGACGAGACCGTCGCCACCCCCGGCGCGCCCGGGCAGAACGCGGCGAAGAAGGAGGAGGGCCCGACCGGCCCCGACCGCGACGACGCCATCGCCAGATTCCGCCGCATGCGCCGCACTTGGCGCGCGCTCGAGAACGCCTACGCCAAGCACGGCGTGGACAGCAAGTTGGCGCACAAGAACCGGCGCAAACTCGGCGACGAGTTCCTGCAGATGAAGTTCACCCCGGTCAAGGTCGAGATCTTCTCGGCCGCGCTGCGCGACAGCATGGACGAGGTGCGCCGGCACGAGCGCGAGATCGTCAAGTGCTGCGTGACCAAATGCCGTGTGCCGCGCGCGCGCTTCGCCGAGTGCTTCAACGAATACGAGCGCAATCCCCGCTGGTTCGACAAACTGCTGCGCGCCAGCCCCGACCAGGCGGCGAAACTGAAGTTGATGCGCCCGGCGGTGCGCGGCCACTTCAAGGAGTTGATGGCGTGCGAGCAAACCACCGGCCTCGCCATCGCCGAACTGAAGGCGCTGAGCCGCCAACTCTCCATCGGCGAAGCCAAGGCGCGGCGTGCGAAAAAGGAGATGGTCGAAGCCAACCTGCGCCTGGTCATTTCCATCGCCAAGAAGTACACCAACCGCGGACTGCAGTTCCTCGACCTGATTCAAGAGGGCAACATCGGGCTGATGAAGGCGGTGGACAAGTTCGAGTATCGCCGCGGCTACAAGTTCTCGACCTACGCGACTTGGTGGATCCGCCAGGCGATCACGCGCTCGATCGCCGACCAGGCGAAGACCATCCGCATTCCGGTGCACATGATCGAGACGATCAACAAACTCAACCGCGTGTCGCGCCAGATTCTGCAGGAGAAGGGGCGCGAGGCGCGGCCGGAGGAGTTGGCCGAGCGCATGGAGTTGCCCGAGGAGAAGGTGCGCAAGGTGCTGAAGATCGCCAAGGAGCCGATCTCGATGGAGATGCCGATCGGCGACGACGAGGACTCGCATCTGGGCGACTTCATCGAGGACAAGAACACCAAGGCGCCGATCGACATCGCGGTCGGCTCGGGGCTGAAGAACGCCACCAAGGAGGTGCTCGACTCGCTCACCGAGCGCGAGGCGAAAGTGCTGCAGATGCGCTTCGGCATCGGCATGAACACCGACCACACGCTGGAGGAGGTCGGCAAGCAGTTCGACGTCACCCGCGAGCGCATCCGCCAGATCGAAGCCAAGGCTCTGCGCAAACTGCGCCACCCGAGCCGCTCCGATCATCTGCGCAGTTTTCTCGACAACACTTAAGGGAGTCGGCGACGGCGTTGTTCGTCGTTGCGTTGCTTTTCGTTACGCCGTCGTCGCGAAATCGTTGTCGTTAAGTCGTCGTCCGCGCCAAGCGAATCGGGCCCGTAGCTCAGTCGGTTAGAGCAGTGGACTCATAATCCATTGGTCGAAGGTTCGAGTCCTTCCGGGCCCACCATTCTTAGCGCAGCCATGAACGCCCCGCCCAAGTCCGCCAACACCGTGTGGCATCACGCCACCGTGACCCGCCGCCGGCGCGAGCGGATGAACCGCCATCGCGGCGCGATCCTATGGTTCACCGGCCTCTCCGGCAGCGGCAAATCAACCCTCGCGCATGCGCTCGAGGAGGCGCTGCACCAACGCGGCTGCCGCACCTTCGTGTGCGACGGCGACAACGTCCGCCACGGCTTGTGCGGCGATCTCGGCTTCTCCGAGTCCGACCGCGCCGAGAACATCCGCCGCATCGGGCAGATGGCGAAGTTGTTCGTCGAAAGCGGCGCGATCGCGCTGACCGCGTTCATCTCGCCGTTCCGCGCCGACCGCCGCCGGGTGCGGATGATGGTCGATCACCCCGACGACTTCATCGAGATCTTCTGCGACTGCCCGCTTGAAATCTGCGAGCAACGCGACATCAAAGGCCTATACCAGCGCGCGCGCAAAGGCGAGATCGCCGACTTCACCGGCATCTCCTCGCCCTACCAAACCCCGCAAAACCCGGACTTGGTGGTGAAGACCGGCGAAAAGGACTTGCAGCAATGCGTCGCCGAAGTCGCCGCGCTGCTCGAAGCGCGCGGCATCGTGCGCAGCGATTGATCGCGCCGCTTCGTCCGTCGCCACCATTGCTTCGTCCGCCGCCGCCGTCGTCGCTTCGTCCGCCGCTTCGTCCATCGCCGCCGTCGTCGATTCGTCCGTTGCTTCGTCCGCCGCCGCCGCCGCAACCCACGCGATGACTCCGATCGAATGGTTATCGCTCGCCGGCATTTGCCTGCTCGGGGCGATGTCGCCGGGGCCGAGTCTGGCGGTGGTCAGCGCGCATACGCTCGGCGACGGGCGGCGCGCCGGCATCGTCGCCTCGCTGTCGCACGGCTTCGGCGTCGCGTTGTATGCGCTGTCGGTGGTCTCCGGGCTGGCGTTGTTGATCGCGGCGTCGCCGTTGCTGTTTCAAGTCGTGCAGTTGGCGGGCGCGGCGTTCTTGCTCTATCTCGGCGTCAAGTTGCTGCGCATGCGCCGCGGCGATGACGCCGGCGGCACCGAGGTCGGCGCGCGGCGGGCGTTGCTCGACGGCTTCGGCGTCGCGCTGTTGAATCCCAAAGTGGCGTTGTTCTTCCTGGTGGTGTTCAGCCAGTTCCTCGACGCCGCCACCACGCTCGCCGAAAAGGCGCTGATGGTGCTGCTCGCCGGCGGCATCGACGCGCTGGTCTATATCGGCATGAGCATCGCGCTGTCGTCGCCGCGCGTGCTGCACCGCCTGCGCCCGAAGCAACGCGGAATCGACACGCTGTTCGGCGCGCTGCTGATCGCCCTCGCCGCCCACATCCTGTGGCGACAACTCGCCGCGGCGTAGCGAGTCGTCATCGTCGTCGCCGTCACCCGCACGCCGGGCAGTTCGGGTTTTTCGGCAAGCGCATCCGTTGCCATTCCATCGCTTGCGCGTCGAACAGCCACACCGCGCCGGGCAATCTGCCGTCGCCGAGCAGGATGTTGACCGCCTCCATCGCCTGCATCGCGCCGAGCACGCCGACCAGCGGGGCGATCACGCCTTCGGCTTCGCAGGTGGCGGCTTGGATGTGCTCGTCGGGATAGAGGCATTGATAGCACGGGCTGTCGGCGCGGCGCGGGTCGAACGCGGTGACTTGCCCTTCGAAACGAATCGCGGCGGCGCAGACCAGCGGGGTGGCGGTGCGCAGCGCGGCGCGGTTGAGCGCGAAGCGGGTCTCGAAGTTGTCGCTGCAGTCGAGCAGAATGTCGACGCCCTCGGCGGCGGCGGCGAAGTCGTCGGCGTCGAGCACGTGGTCGAGCGTCGCCACCTCTACCGCCGGGTTGAGCGCGCGCAGCGCGTTGGCGGCGGACGCGGTCTTGAGTTCGCCGATGTCGGCGTGGCGATGCGCGATCTGCCGCTGCAGGTTGGATTCCTCGACGCGGTCGAAGTCCGCCAGCACCAGCCGCCCGACCCCGGCGGCGGCGAGATACAACGCCGCCGGCGAGCCGAGCCCGCCGACGCCGACGATCAACGCGCTGGCGTCGCGCAACCGAAGTTGCCCGCCCTCGCCGACTTGCGCCAAGCGAATCTGACGGCTGTAACGCTCGGCGAAGTCGGTCTGCGTCATAATCGGCGGGTGGTGGTGAGCATGGCGGTGACGGTGATGGTGGCGGTGGCGGTGGCTGCAAAAGGAAAAATCTTCCCGCCGTCATTCCCGCACGGATGCGGGGAATCCAGTCGCCACGGATGGCAGTCTAAACGCTGCGGCAATGCTGGAAAAGGGAAAAGAGATTCCCGCTTAAAGACTGCGCGAAAAAACGCCCGGAGTGTTTTTTCGCGAGCGCAAGCGAGCCCGAAGGGCGCGTATCAGGGACGATACGCGCAAAGACGGTAGTGGCGGTGGCGGTGACGGTGGCGATGATGGTGACGGTGACGACGGCGATGACGACGGCGGTGACGGTGACGGTGACGATTGCGCCAGCTGCGAGCGTTGCGTCACCGCTTCCACTCGGCGCATTGTACACTCATCGGCGAAACTGGCGTGGCGCGTTTTGCTACAATCCGCCCACGCGCGCAGTTCGTGCGCGACCGACTGACTTGAACGATGACGAAATCCGCTGACCCCGCATTCCTGCACGGCGGCAATCTGGCCTATCTCGAATCGCTGTATCGCGAGACCGCGCAGGCGCGCGGCGATGCGGCGGGCAATGGCGAATGGGAGCGAATCTTCGGCGCGCTGCCGGACGCCGACGGCGCGGCGCGCGGCGACGCTTCGTCGGCGTGGTTCGAGCATTCGATCCACAAGCAGGCGCAAGTGTCGCGGATGATCTCGGCGTATCGCTCGCTCGGTCATCTATACGCGCAGATCGATCCGATCGGCGTGATGACGCGCGCCGACGCCGGCGCCATCGACATCGAGAGTTTCGGCCTCGAGCCGAGCGACCTCGACACCGAGTTCGACGTCGGCGACTTAGGATGCGGCGGACGCATGCCGCTGCGCCGGCTGGTCGAGTACTTGCGCGCGGTGTATTGCGGGCCGATCGGCTACGAGATCGAGCATCTGACTTCGCTGCGCCAGCGCGAATGGCTGCGCGCGCGCATCGAGACCGAGCCGGTGCGCCCGCGCCTCGCGCCGGCCGAGCGCATCGCGCTGCTGCACAAACTGACCGCCGCCGACGGCTTGGAGAAGTACCTGCACACCAAGTACGTCGGCCAAAAGCGATTCTCGCTTGAGGGCGGCGACGCGCTGGTGCCGATCCTCGCCGACTTGATCCAACGCTTCGGCGCGCAGTCGGTGCGCGAAGTCATCATCGGCATGGCGCATCGCGGGCGATTGAATGTGCTGGTCAACATCCTCGGCAAGGCGCCGAAGGAGTTGTTCGACGAGTTCGAGGGCAAGTACGAGTTCGCCGACGGCGACAACCAGACCGGCGACGTCAAATACCACCAAGGCGTGTCGTCCGACATCGACACCCCCGGCGGCATCGTGCACGTCGCGCTGGCGTTCAACCCGTCGCATCTGGAGATCATCGATCCGGTGGTCGAGGGCTCGGCGCGCGCGCGCCAGGAGCGGCGCGGCGACCACGCGCGCAAGCAGGTGGTGCCGATCCTGATCCACGGCGACGCCGCCTTCGCCGGCCAGGGCGTGGTGATGGAGACGCTGAACATGTCGCGCACGCGCGGCTACTCGGTCGGCGGCACCATCCATGTGATCATCAACAACCAGATCGGCTTCACCACCAACACGCTCGACGCGAGATCGACTCAATACTGCACCGAAGTGGCGAAGATGGTGCTGGCGCCGACCTTCCATGTAAACGGCGACGACCCCGAGGCGACCCAGCAGGCGGCGCGGCTGGCGATGGACTATCGCATGGAGTTCGGCAACGACGCGATCCTCGACATCGTCTGCTATCGCCGCCACGGCCACAACGAAGCGGACGAGCCGAGCGTCACCCAGCCGATGATGTACAAGAGCATCAAGGCGCACAAGACGCCGCGCCAGATCTACGCCGAGCGCCTGATCGACGACGGCGTGATCGACGCCGCGCAGGTGCAGGGCGCGGTCGACACCTACCGCGATCAACTCGACCACGGCCAAGTCGTCGCCGGCCAGGTGATCGACCCGAACAAGGCGCTGATGATCGTCGACTGGTCGCCGTACCTCGGCAACGACTGGGACGACGGCACCGACACTTCGGTGGACGCGGCGGAGTTGCCGCGACTGGCGCGCAAACTGACCGCGGTGCCGGACGATTTCGTCGTGCATCCGCGCGTGCGCAAAGTGCTCGACGAGCGCGTCGCGATGGCCAGCGGCGACAAACTGATGGACTGGGGCTGCGCCGAAATACTCGCCTACGCCAGCATCCTCGCCGACGGCTACGACGTGCGCCTGTCCGGCCAGGACGCCGGGCGCGGCACCTTCTCGCATCGCCATGTCACCTTGCACGACCAGTCGCGCGCGCGCACGCACATCCCGCTGCAGCATCTCGGCGACGGCGACGGCGACGAGCACGGCAAGTACTTGGTGATCAACTCGCTGCTGTCGGAGGAGGCGGTGCTGGCGTTCGAATACGGCTACGCCACCACCGAGCCGCGCACGCTGGTGATCTGGGAGGGGCAGTTCGGCGACTTCGTCAACGGCGCGCAGGTGGTGATCGATCAGTTCATCAGCAGCGGTCAGGCGAAGTGGGCGCGCGTCTGCGGACTCACTTTGTTTTTGCCGCACGGCATGGAAGGGCAAGGACCGGAGCATTCGTCGGCGCGCCTCGAACGATTCCTGCAACTATGCGCCGAGCAGAACATGCAGGTCTGCGTGCCGACTACGCCGGCGCAGATGTTCCACATGCTGCGCCGGCAGATCATCCGTCCGCTGCGCCGACCGCTGGTGGTGATGACGCCGAAGAGTTTGCTGCGCCATAAACTCGCGACCTCGACGCCGCAGGACTTGAGCGCCGGCAAGTTCCACACCGTGATTAACGAGACCGATGCCACCGATGCCATCGCGCCGCAGTCGGTCAAGCGCGTCGTGCTGTGCGCCGGCAAGGTGTACTACGACTTGCTCGAAGCGCGCCGCGAGCGCGGCATCGCCGACATCGCGCTGGTTCGCATCGAGCAGTTGCATCCGTTCCCGACGCGCGACTTGGCGGCAGAGATGGAAAAATATCCGCACGCAACAGAAGTGGTGTGGTGCCAAGAGGAGCCGAAGAACCAAGGCGCATGGTATCAAATCGATCACTACTTGCAAGCGCGCCTGAGCGCGCAGCAGACGCTGCGCTATGTCGGCCGCGAGGCGTCGCCGTCGCCGGCGGTCGGCTACTATAAACTGCACTTGCAGCAGCAACAGGAACTGGTCGACCAAGCCCTCGCGCCGACTTCGTAACCCGCAACCGGATCATCATCATGCCGACAGAAATCACCGTCCCCGTCCTGCCCGAATCGGTCGCCGATGCGCTGCTGCTGGACTGGAAGAAGCAAGTCGGCGAACGCGTCGCGCGCGATGAGATTTTGGTCGAAGTGGAGACCGACAAAATCGTGCTTGAGGTGACCGCGCCCGCCGACGGCGCGCTGACCGAAATCCTGCAGCAAAGCGGCGCCACCGTCACCGCCGGCCAAGCGCTGGCGAAGTTCGAAGCCGGCGGCGGCGACGCGAAGGAAGCGACGGCGAGCGATGATGCGGCGAACGACGGCGACGCGAATGACGACGGCGGCGGCGACGACGACGACGCGAACGACAACGGCGACGGCGTGCTCAGTCCGGCGGCGCGGCGGATGGTCGAGGAGCACGGCTTGACGGTGTCGGACATCATCGGCAGCGGACCGGGCGGGCGCGTCACCAAGGAGGACGTGATCGCCTTCATCGGCAATCAAGTCGCGCCGGACGAGGCGGACGTGGCGGACGAAGCCGCGCCAGCGGAGCCGCCCGCGCCCGCCGAACAACCCGCCGCGCCGACGTCGATACCGGCACCGACGCCCGCGCCGACGTCGATACCGGCACCGACGCCCGCGCCGACACCAACACCAACACCAACACCGTCGCCAACACCAACATCGCCGTCAACCGAGCCCCGCACCGAATCCCGCGAGCCGATGAGTCGCTTGCGTCAAACCGTCGCCAAACGTTTGGTGCAAGCGCAGCAGACCGCGGCGTTGCTGACCACCTTCAACGAAGTCAACATGCAGCCGGTGACCGACCTGCGCGCGCGCCACAAGGACGAGTTCGAGCAGGCGCACGGCACCAAACTCGGGCTGATGTCGTTCTTCACCAAGGCGAGCGTCGCCGCGCTGCGCAAATACCCGACGGTCAACGCGCACATCGACGGCGCCGACATCGTGCGCCCGAACTACATCGACATCGGCATCGCGGTGTCGTCGCCGCGCGGCTTGGTGGTGCCGGTGCTGCGCGACTGCGAACGACTCGGCTTAGCCGAAATCGAAACCCGCGTGCGCGACTTCGGCACGCGCGCGCGAGACGGCAAACTCGGTCTCGACGACTTAGCCGGCGGCACCTTCACCATCACCAACGGCGGCGTGTTCGGCTCGCTGCTTTCGACGCCGATCATCAACCCGCCGCAAAGCGCGATCCTCGGCATGCACAAAATCGCGCAACGCCCGATGGCCGAAGACGGGCAAGTGGTGATCCGCCCGATGATGTATCTCGCGCTGTCGTACGACCACCGCATCATCGACGGCGAGCAAGCGGTCGGCTTCCTGGTCGCGATCAAGGAAGCGCTCGAAGACCCGGCGCGGATGCTGCTGCAACTGTGATGCCAATGTCGAACGAGGACGATCATTCGATGACGACGACGCATCCGCGTCCACGCCTCGTCACGCGCCGTTAGCATGACCGATTCATACGACGTCATCGTCATCGGCGGCGGACCCGGCGGCTATGTCGCGGCGATTCGCTGCGCGCAGTTGGGGCTGAGCACCGCGTGCGTTGACCAACGCGCCGACGACGACGGGCGCGCGTCGTTCGGCGGCGCTTGCTTGAACGTCGGTTGCATTCCGTCCAAGGCGCTGCTCGATTCGTCGGAAGCCTACGCGCGCTTGCAGCACGAGTTCCCGGCGCATGGCATCGCGGTCGAGGGCGCGTCGGTGGACATCGGCGCGATGATGGCGCGCAAGGACGGCATCGTCGGCAAACTCACCGGCGGCGTCGCCATGCTGCTGAAGGCGAACAAGGTGGACGCGATCCACGCGCGCGCCAAGTTGCTGAAGGGACGCGCGGTGGAGTTGTCCGCGCCCGGCGCCGACGCGCGCACCATCGCCGCGAGGCACATCATCCTCGCCCCCGGCTCGACGCCGATCGAGTTGTCCGACATCCCGTTCGACCACGACGCGGTGATCGACTCCACCGGCGCGCTCGCGTTGGACGCGGCGCCGGGCAAACTCGGCGTGATCGGCGCCGGCGTGATCGGGCTGGAACTCGGCAGCGTGTGGCGGCGGCTCGGCTCCGAGGTGGTGATTCTCGAGGCGCTCGACGAGTTCCTCGGCGCCGCCGACCACCAGATCGCGCGCGAAGCCGCGCGCCAGTTCAAGCGACAAGGACTCGACATCCGCCTCGGCGCATCGGTCAAAAAAGCGGTGGTGCGCCGCGCGACCAAGACTCATGCCGGCGCGGTGCAAGTCGAATACGAACGGCAAGGCGCGACCGAGCAGATCGAAGTCAATCGCCTGATCGTCGCCGTCGGCCGGCGACCGGCGACCGACGACTTGCTCGCCGACGACAGTGGCGTCGGCGTGGACGCGCGCGGCTTCATCGAAGTGAACCAGCATTGCCGCACCGCCGCCGAGAATGTATGGGCGGTCGGCGACGCGGTGCGCGGGCCGATGCTGGCGCATAAAAGTTCCGAGGAGGGCGTCGCCGTCGCCGAGCGCATCAAGGCCGGCAACGACCGCGTCGGCCAGGTTGACTTCAACACCGTGCCGTGGGTCATCTACACCGACCCGGAGATCGCTTGGGTCGGCCAAACCGAACGCCAACTCAAGGCGCAGGACATTCCGATTCGCATCGGCGCGTTCCCGTTCGCCGCCACCGGCCGCGCGTTGGCGATGGAGTCGCCGCACGGCATGGTCAAGTTGATCGCGCACGCCGACACCGACCGCTTGCTCGGCGCGCATTTGATCGGCCCGCATGCCTCCGAACTGGTCGCCGAATGCGTCTTGGCGATGGAATACCACGCCAGTTCCGAAGACCTCGCGCGCACCATCCACGCCCACCCGACGCTGTCCGAAGCAGTGCACGAAGCCGCGCTGGCGGTGGACAAACGGGCGATTCACAAGGCGCGATAGCAGCGCGGTCGGAAGCACGATGGCGACGGCTCGCCGACGCCGCGCGCGTTTTATTTCGTCGCGGTTTGCGATGGCGATGACGATGGCGATGACCGTCGTCGCCGATTGAACGCGATGCACAACAACGCATCGTCCCGCGCGAAACTTCGATGAACTTCCCGCATCACATCTTCAAGGCGTACGACATCCGCGGCGTCGCCGGCGATGAACTCGACGACGACTTGGCGCGGCGCATCGGCCGCGCGCTCGGCGCGCTGGCGCGCGAGCGCGGCGTCGGCGAGTTCGTCATCGGCCGCGACGGACGCATAAGCGGCGCGCGACTTGGCCGCGCGGTCGCGCGCGGGGTGCGCGACAGCGGCTGCGACGCGATCGACATCGGCATGGCGCCGACGCCGGTGGTGTATCACGCCGCGGCGCGCCGGCGCGGCGCCGTGGTCGTCACCGCCAGCCACAACCCGCCGCAATACAACGGCATGAAGATGATGATCGGCGACGACACCTTGTGCGACGACGCGATCCAACAACTCAAACAACGCGTGCTCGACGACTTGCGCGACGACTCGCGCGACGACGACTCGCCGAACCCGATCGCGCGCGGCGCGTTGCGTCATGAAGACGCCATCGCCGCGTATCAACAAAGCGTGCTCGACGACATCCGACTCGCGCGCGCGCTTCGCATCGTCATCGACTGCGGCAACGGCGTCGCCGGCGTGATCGCGCCGCGGCTGTTCCGCGCGCTCGGCTGCGAAGTGGTCGAGTTGTTCTGCGAAGTGGACGGACGATTTCCCAACCACCACCCCGACCCCAGCCGCGCGGAGAATCTCGCCGCGTTGATCGCCGAAGTGCGACGCGCCGAGGCCGATTTCGGCATCGCCTTCGACGGCGACGGTGACCGCCTCGGCGTGGTCGCCATCGCCGAAGGCGAAGGTGAAGGTGTTGACGGCGACGACGCGATCATCTCGCCCGACCGCCTACTGGTGTTGTTCGCGCAAGACCTCCTCGCCAACACGCCCGGCGCCGAGATCCTGTTCGATGTGAAATGCTCGCGCGTGCTGCCGGCCGCCATCCGCGCGCACGGCGGCGTCGCCACGATGTGCCGCACCGGCCACTCGTTCATCAAGAACAAACTGCGCGAAACCGGCGCCGCCCTCGCCGGCGAAATGAGCGGACACATTTTCTTCAACGACCGCTGGGGCGGATTCGACGACGGGCTGTACGCCGCCGCGCGACTATGCGAACTGCTCGCCGCCGACTCGCGCGCGCCGGCGAGCGTGTTCGCCGACTTGCCCGACGCGATCAACACCCCCGAACTGCGCGTCGAAATGAACGAAGGCGAAGCGCATCAACTGATCGCCGAGATCACCGCCCGACTTCAACACAGCGACCGATTGCCCGCCGACGCCGACTTCGCCGATGCCGACATCACCACCGTGGACGGCATCCGCGCCGACTTCGCCCACGGCTTCGGCTTGGCGCGCGCCTCCAACACCACGCCAACGCTAATCCTGCGCTTCGAAGCCGACTCCTTAGCGCAACTCGAAGACATCCAGTCGCGCTTCCGCAAGTTGCTGCACGCCGCGCGCGCCGAGTTGGCGTTGCCGTTTTAGCGCATCAACTTCGATACCATTTCAGTCGATCATGCAGCGACACCACCGTGCCGACGATGAAGATGGTCGGCGCGTGGACTTCGTTTTCGGCGAGTACGGCGTGCAGTCGGTCGAGCGTGCTGGTGTAGATTCGCTGCTGCGGCGTGGTGCCTTTTTCGATCAGCGCGACCGGCGTATCGGCGTCCAAGCCGGCGGCGCGCAGGCGCTGTGAGATGATCGGCAGTCCGTTCAAACTCATGTAGAACACCAGCGTCTGACCGGGCGCGACCAGCGACGGCCAGTCGAGATTGACGCTGCCGTCGCGCAACTGGCCGGTGACGAAGCGCACCGACTGCGCGTGGTCGCGATGGGTCAGCGGGATGCCGGCGTAACTGGCGCAGCCGTTGGCGGCGGTGATGCCGGGGATGACTTGGAACGGGATGCGTTCATCGGCGAGGCGTTCGATCTCTTCGCCGCCGCGACCGAAGATGAACGGGTCGCCGCCTTTGAGTCGCGCGACGCGCTTGCCGGCGCGGGCGTGATCGATCAGCAGTTGGTTGATGCCACGTTGCGCGAGCGAATGATCGGCGCGTTGCTTGCCGACATAGATCTTCTCGGCGTCGGCGCGCAGCCGCTGCAGGATTGGCGCCGAGACCAAGCGGTCGTAGATGATCACGTCG
>JBPCXC010000312.1:0-3812 GCA_051008875.1 bacterium | reverse complement strand
CAAGGAGATCGCCGCGGCGATGGCGCACCAGGCGGAGGCGATGGTCTATTACTCCTCGTTCGGCGCGCACACTTCGGTGCCGGCGGCGGAGTTGGCGCACAAACTCGCGTCGCTCGCGCCGGGGACGCTGAACCATGTGCAGTTCGGCACCGGCGGCTCGATGGCGAACGACACCGCCATCCGCATGATTCATTTCCACTTCAACCGCTTGGGCAAGAAGAGCAAGAAGAAAATCATCACCCGCCACGACGGCTATCACGGCAGCACTTACCTGACCATGTCGCTGACCGGCGTGGCGTTCGATCACCAAGGCTTCGACATCGTCGGCGACGACTTGATCGCGCGCGTCTCCGCGCCGAACACCTATCGCCGTCCGGACGGGATGACGCCGGCGCAGTTCTGCGATCACTTGGTCGAGGAGTTCGCGCGCACCATCGACCGACTCGGCGCCGACAACGTCGCCGCGTTCATCGCCGAGCCGATCATGGGCGCCGGCGGAGTCATCGTCGCGCCGCCGGACTATCACCGGCGGATGCTGGAGGTCTGCCGCGCAAACGAAGTGCTGTACATCGCCGACGAGGTCGTCACCGGCTTCGGTCGGCTCGGGCATTTCTTCGCCTCCGAAGCGGTGTTCGACATCGTGCCCGACATCATCACCAGCGCGAAAGGCTTGTCGTCGGCCTACGCGCCGCTGTCGGCGACCATCCTGTCGGACGCGTTCTACGACGTCATCAGCGTGCCGCAAGCCGAAGGCGCGCTGCTGACCCACGGCTTCACCTACTCCGGCCACCCGGTGTGCTGCGCCGCCGGCCTTGCCAACATCGAGATCATCGAACGCGAAGACTTGTGCGGCCACGTCCGCGAAGTCGGCCCGTATCTGCAAGCGCAGTTGGAGACGCTGCTCGACTTAGAAATAGTCGGCGATGTGCGCGGCAGCCACTTCATGATGTGCGTCGAAAACGTCGCCGACAAGGAGACCAAGGCATTGCTCGCCGCCGAGTTGCACATCGGCGACCGCATCGCCGACGCAGCGCAACGCCGCGGCGTGCTGGTGCGTCCGATCGGCCATCTGAATGTGCTGTCGCCGCCGCTGGTGCTGACCCGCGCGCAAATCGACTCGCTGGTGTCGGTGCTGCGCGAATCGATCGTCGAAGTGATGAACGACTTGCGCCGCGACGGGCGGTGGAAGCCGGAATAGACGGCGCACCGTGTAGTCGGGACGCGATAATTCCGTGGCGATAATCTCGTCGCGATAATTCCGGCGCGGGGAAGTGAATGGGTCATGAGATTCCCGCTCACATCAAAAGCAAGCAGCCCTTCGGTCTGCATCACTCGCTTGCGCGAGTGTGGATTCCCGCTTAAAAGACTGCGGGAATGACGGCAGGGGGAGATGGTTGCGGGAAAAAAACGCCCGGAGCGGTTTTCCGCGAGCGCAAGCGAGCCCAAAGGGCGAGTATCAGGGACGATACGAGCAATCCAGTCGTCCACGGATGGCAATTTTCAAACTGGCGCGGTGGTGTGAACAAGTCGCGCGATTCCCGCCCGCATCAAAAGCAAGCAGGCCGTCGGCCTGCATCACTCGCTACCGCGAGTGTGGATTCCCGCTCAACAGACTGCGGGAATGACGGCGGAGGAGATGATGACTGCGCGAAAAAACGCCCGGAGCGTTTTTTCGCGAGCGCAGCGAGCCCGAAGGGCGCGTATCAGGATGATACGCGCAATGACGGCAAAAAAGAGTAACGCGCCCGCAAGGGCGCGCTCACTTGCCGTTGGCGCAGCGCCCTTTCGGGCGCGCTTGTTTATCACCAAGTCAAACCCGCTTTGAACAGCGCGCCGGTTTCGTTTCCGGTGGCGCGTTCGGTGCGATACGCCTCCACGCTCATCTCCAGCGGCAATGCGGTCAACTTGTAGCGTCCGCCGAAGCGGTAGTCGCGACTGCCGTCGGACAACCTCAAGCCGGTGTATGGCGTCAGCATGCCTTCGCCGAAGGCGAAGCCGTGGGCGATTTCGCTGTCCATTCGCATCGTCGGGGTGAATGACTCATCCGACGCCACCAACTCCGCCGCGCTTTCGGTCCAGAGGCGGTCAACGCCGCTTTGCGTCACGCCCCAGCCCGGCTCCACGCGCCACGACAAGCCTTGACCGTCCGCGCCCGACGCATAACGCAACGTCCCGCTCACGCCCCACTCGTCGTGCGCGCCGCCATGCGCCAGCAACGCGCGCGCGTTGAGCGACGCGCTGACGCCGTCGCCGTTGTCGTGCGTCAAATGTCCGCCGAGTTCGATGCCGACGCCGGAGCGCGCGTCGCCGCCGTCGTATCTTGCGCCGAGTTCGAACGCGCGCCGCGTTCCGCTCGCCGTGCCGTTGTTGCCGAACTCCATGCCGACGCGCACGCGCCGCGAGGCGACATCCAAGTCGGTCGTCGCGTCGTCGTAGTCCACCTCCGTGTTCGCTACTTGCGCGTCGAACTTCAGCCGCATCGTGCTTGCGTCGTCGACCGCGAAGTCGCCGCTGGCGATGCCGAGTGACGCGCTTCGCAGTTCCACATCGCCCGACGCTTGCGCGCCGCCGTTCGTGTCTTCGCGGTTTTCCAAATCGCCTTCGCCGTAGCCGATGCTCGCCCAGATGTCCATGCCGCCGGCGCGCCGCCAGGCGAGGTATGGATGCACGCTGGTGGTTGATAGTTCGATCGTGCCTTCGACTGGTTTATCGTCGTCGCCAACATTTTCATAATCCCATTCGCCTTCGCTCCGCGACACCGCAGCGCCGGCGAGCACTCCGTTATTGAGGCGCGCGTCGGCGCCGACTTGGACGCTGTATAAAGCGCCATCCCAATCCAACGCTTCATCCTCGCCGCCGAGGTTTTGGTACGACCCGCCGAGCCACACGCCCGCGCCATCGCTTGCGCCGCCGTCGCCGGACAACGCGAGCGAATGGGTCTTGCCGTCGAGCAGTCGCTTGACGCCGTCGCCGACGACGCTTTCAAACTCCGCGCCGTTCGCCATCGCCGCCGCGCCTTGCGTCGCGAACGATGCGGTCAGCGAAGCGGCGTCGAAGTGGTTGTTCCCGCCGCCGCCGACCGCGTCGATGCGATTGGAAATCGCGTCGGCGACATTGCTCGCGATCGCCGCGGCGACCACCGGCAAGGACTTCTCGACCGCCATCTCCGCCGCCGCACTGATGCCGCACGCCCCGCCGTCGTCGTCGCAGATTCTCGCGGTGGCGGAGGACGGCGTGCCGAGGTTATACGCCGCTGCGTTGGCGTTGATGGTGGCGACCGCGTCCGCGGACGGTTCGTTGTCGGTGTCGGGGGTGATGGCGAAACTCGCGGTCGCCGACGCCGCGTTCGCCAAGATGGTGATGGTTTGCGTGCGCGCTGCGGTGATGAAGGTCGGCGCGCCGGTTAGGGTTACCTCCACCGGCAGATCATCCGCCGGCGCGGGCGACGCGGTCACGGTGAAGTCCGCCGTCGCGACCGGGGGATCCGGGGCTTCGGTGAATGTTGATTGATCCGCCGCGATCGTCAGCCTCGGCAGCGTCGGTTCGTCGTCGTTGATGGTCGCGGTGGCGGTGGACGGCGAGCCGAGGCTATACGCGGCGTTGGCGTTGATCGTGGCGGTTGCGGTCGCGTTCGGTTCGTCGGCGGCGTCATCGGCGATGGTGAAACTCGCCGTCGCGGTCATTGCGTTCGCCAAGATGGTGATGGTTTGCGTGCGCTCTGCGGTGGCGACGAAATCGTTCGCGCCGGTCAGCGTTATCGTCGCCGTCAGTCCGCCGACTGGCGCGGGCGTGTCGCTGGTCACGGCGAAGTC
>JBPCXC010000311.1:0-4246 GCA_051008875.1 bacterium | reverse complement strand
TGCCAACTCCTTCGGTGCTATTAACAACCATTTTTCTTGAATAATTATTATTTAAGAATGGAATTAATTTATAGAATTGCCTTTTATTGTTTTCAATCATATTGTCAAAATACGCGCTGCTCCCCTGGTGGGAAAGAAGCATATTGTGAAATATTAACAATCCATTTTCATGCAAAATATGACTATTACATTTTGCAATGTCGTGGTATAACGCTTTGTCGACACTACCATAGCGCAGATTTTCTTTTGGTCCTTCGGCATCAATAACAACCAAGTCATACTTGATTTCACTAATCTTATCATTCGCTGCGGTTGCATCCAAACAATGTGCATCAACATATTTTCCAAACCCGAGAGATTGGATGTTCTTTATTGCTAAATCTAGCACTTGGGAATCAATATCAACCAAGAGAATTTGGCCGTTGTTTTCTTTTACGGCCTGTAGTACCCAATATGACCAATACCCATAATAAGACCCAAGAAAAACAGCATTTTTTATCTTTTGAATGGATGCAATGGCATATAAAAGTAACGCTTCCTCTGGGAATATGAAGGTAGTGTAGTTTGTGTGATTGATTTTTGATTCAACCATTTCTTTGAAACGTAAAAATTCTTTAAAATCGCAGGAATTACTGCTAATTAAATTTTTTGCGGACAATTCGTCTAAAGTATTTTGCACGAACGAAGCATGGTCATTAGGATAGCGCTCAATGAGTTTAATCATGTTTTCATTTAATCCTTTCTCAATAAGAAGCCGATACACCGAGTCATTTATCGGTATATCTATTTCTCCATCTGCAATGCTCTTGATAGCACGCGTTGTGATAGCATGAATCGTTCCGCCACTCATTTTTCTACTCCTCTGCCGCGAAATTTATATGCCCACACTGTACCATATTTAATCATCCGAATACAAGCGGGCAAAAATCCCCCAAAACACGCTATTCCCTCTATACACCCCGCGAGTTCGAAAATTGCCATCCGTGGACGGCTGGATTCCCGCGTCCCAGCGGGAATGACGGCAAAAAGTGAGCGCGCCCTTCGGGCGTGCTACGCAAACGCAACGAGATCATCTCTTCTATACTTCCGCCCGACTTCCCGACTCCATTCCACGATGACCGCCGACTCACCCGCGCCCGCCGACTCACCCACCGCCGATTGGTATTTCGATTTCATTTCGCCGTTCGCTTATTTGCAGCATGAACTGCTGTTGCGTCGCGCGCCGGCGTTGCGGCGGAACTATCGCGCGGTGTTGTTCGCCGCGTTGCTGAAGCATTGGGACAGCAAGGGACCGGCGGAGATACCGGCGAAGCGCGTCGCGACCTATCGGCATTGCCAGTGGCTCGGCAAACGACACGACATCGAGTTGCGGTTTCCGCCGGCGCATCCGTTCAACTCGTTGCCGGCGTTGCGCCTCGCGGTGGCGTTGGACTGCGCGCAGTCGGTTGTCACCGCGATCTTCCGCGCGATCTATGTGGACGGCGCGGACTTCAGCCGGCGCGCGGACTGGGAGGCGGTGCGCGCGCGGCTCGGCGTCGCCGACGGCGATGACGTCGTCGCCGCGCAGGCGGTCAAGGATGCGCTGCGCGCGAACACCGAGCGCGCGATCGCCGCTGGCGTGTTCGGCGTGCCGACGTTGATCGTCGCCGAGCAGATGTTTTGGGGGCTGGACATGACCGAGATGGCGTTGGAATGCGCGCACGACCCGACTCGTTTCGAGCGCGGCGCGTATCGGCGACTGACGGAGTTGCCGGTGGGTGTTGTGCGGAAAGTGTGAACGGCGGGTGGTTTGCTTCGCTCGCGGGATTGGATTCGCATCGTTGGTGCAAGTGTGTTCGCTTGCCGTCATCACCGTCATTCCTGCGCGCATTAAAAGCAAGCAAGCCTTCGGCTTGTGTCACTTGCTTGCGCAAGCGCCGATTCCCGCTTAACAGACTGCGGGAATGACGGCGGGGGAGAATTTTTGCGGGAACGACGGACTATGGGATGGGACTGCGCGTCACATCCCAAACAACGTCAAGACATTGTCGTCCGGGTCTTTGAAGTGCGCCAGGGTGCCGCCCCAGGTTTGCGACTCGGGCGGTGCGGTGAAGCGCACGCCTTTGGCGCGCAGTTGCGTGTACGCCGAGTCGATGTCATCAACCAGCAGCGAGACGCCGACGAATCTTCCGACCAAGTCGCGCGCGTTCGGCGCGTTGGCGTCGATCGCTTCGATGCCGAGGCTGGCGCCGCCGAGATCGAATTCGGCCCACAGGAATTCCTGGTCGATCAGTTTCAGCGGCAAGCCGACGGTCTCGCGATAGAAGTCCACCGAGCGATCCCAGTCGGTGGTGAAGATGCGGACGGCGTAGAGTTTCATGGCGACGGTGATAACGACAACGATAGCGACAATAGCGACGGCAACGATAACGATAACGGCAGCGATAGCGACAACGGCGGCGAAGACAACGACAACAACGACGGCAGCGAAGACAACAACAACACGATCAATGTTTCGCGCGTTCGCCGAACTCGACCATGCGGCGGATGGATCGTTCGGCGCGTGCGCGGATGTCGGGGTCGATCAGAATTTCATCGCGACCGTCGGACGACAGCACGGCGTCGAGGCGCTGCAGGTCGTTCATCTTCATCCACGGGCACATCGCGCAACTCTCGCAGGTGGCGCCGGCGCCAGCGGTCGGCGCTTCGATGAAGGTCTTGCCCGGCGCGGCTTGGCGCATCTTGTGGAAGATGCCGGACTCGGTGGCGACGATGAACTCGCGCGCGTCCGACGCACTTGCCGCTTTGATAATCTGACTGGTCGAGCCGACCACGTCGGCCAGCGCGATCACCTCCGGCGGCGACTCCGGATGCACCAGCACGCGCGCGTCGGGATGCTGCTTGATCACGCCTTGCAGCGCGGCCGCCTTGAACTCCTCGTGCACCACGCACGCCGCCTGCCACAGCAGCATGTCGGCGCCGGTCTGGCGTTGGATGTAGTCGCCGAGATACTTGTCCGGCGCCCACAGGATGCGCTCGCCGCGCGCGTGCAAGTGGGCGATCACGGCGAGCGCGATCGACGAGGTCACGACCCAGTCGGCGCGCGCCTTGACCGCCGCGCTGGTGTTGGCGTAAACCACCACGGTGCGGTCGGGATGGGCGTCGCAGAAGCGCGCGAACTCGTCCGCCGGGCAAGCGAGATCGAGCGAGCATTCGGCTTCGCGCTCGACCATCAGCACGCGCTTGTCGGGGCTCAGGATCTTCGCGGTCTCGCCCATGAAACGAACGCCGGCGACGATCGCGGTGCGCGCCGGATGACGATAGCCGAAGCGCGCCATCTCGAGCGAATCGGCGACGCAGCCGCCGCTCTCGTCGGCCAAGTCCTGCAACGCGGCATCCACGTAATAATGCGCCACCAGCACCGCGTCGCTCGCCTTCAACTTAGCGGCGATCGACTCTTTCAACGCGTCGGTCTGCGCCGCGTCCAACTCAGGATGCTCGACCGCCCACGCCTTGTCCGCCAACGCCGCGATGTGCGCGCGTTGGGCACGCGGAATCGTCGATGCGGCGGACGATGCGGCGGGCGGATGGTCGGGCGAATGAGTCATGTTGGTGCGCGCGCGGCGCAGATTCGATTGCTTTATCTATTACATTATGCACCCGCGCGCGCCAATAACAACCCCGCGGACGCGCGATGGACTACAATCGCGCAAACCTCGCGCGAGGGCGATGATGACGTAGATGGACAAGACGATGACCCGGGCAAGCGATGACGCGCCGACATCCGGCGCGCGCCGGCGTGTGCGAGTGAACGCGCAACTCGTCGCGAAGTTCAGCGCGCAACTCGGCGCATATTGGGAGTTGTGCAAGCCCAAGGTGGTCGCGTTGATTCTGTTCACCGCGCTGGTCGGCATGCTGCTGGCGACCGACGGCTGGCTGCCGCCGTTTCACGCGTGGTTCTGGGGGCTGATCGGCATCGGCTTGGCGGCGGCGGCGGGGGCGGCGTTGAATCATTGGGTCGATCAAAGCATCGACGCGCGCATGCAGCGCACCGCCACGCGTCCGCTGCCGCGCGGGCGCGTAAGCGGGCGTCAGGCGGTAGCGTTCGCGCTCGCGCTGGCGACGCTGTCGATGGTTGTCCTGCTCGCCTTCGTCAACCTGCTGACCGCGGCGCTGACGTTCGCTTCGATGATCGGCTACGCGGTCATCTACAGCATGTTCCTGAAGCGCTCGACGCCGCAGAACATCGTGCTCGGCGGAGCCGCCG
>JBPCXC010000310.1:0-4388 GCA_051008875.1 bacterium | reverse complement strand
GCGCGGCACCACGCACATCAGCGCGATCGACGCCGCGCGCAACATCGCCTCGCTGACCGCGACCAACGGCGAAGGCTGCGGCGAACTGCTGCCGGGCGCGGGCTTCATGCTCAACAACATGCTCGGCGAGGAGAGCGTCAATCCGCGCGGCTGCGATCGCTGGCGCCCCGACCGGCGAATGTCGTCGCTGATGGCGCCGAGTCTTTTGCTCGGCGACGGCGCGGCGATCGCGCTCGGCTCCGGCGGCTCGAATCGAATCCCCGGCGCGATCTTGCAAGTGGTCTGCAACTTGGTTGACTTCGGCCTGGACGCGGACGCGGCGATCGCCCGTGCGCGACTGCACATCGAAGACGGCGCGATGCATCGCGAAGCCGACTTCCCCGCACCGGGCGCGCAAGCGTTGGCGCGCGACTTCCCCGGCCACCGCACATTCGAGCGCGCGAACATGTTCTTCGGCGGCGTGCATGCCGCCGGCCTCGACCGCCGCGGCGAATTGCTCGCAGTCGGCGACGCACGCCGCGACGGCGTCGGTGTCGTGGTCGTGTGATGAATGCCGATTGATCGTCGCCGTCGCGCGAGCGCGCGTTTAGGCGACTCGATTCAGCAACAACATCTTCAACGACGCGAGCACGCGTTGCGGTGCTTCAATCAAGATCGCGCGCTTTAGATTGATCGCGCTCAGGCGATTTGATTCAGCAAGAATTTCTTCAACGACGCGAGCACGCGTTGCGGCGCTTCGAGCAGGATCGCGTGTTTCAGGTCTTCGAGGATGACCAACTCCGCATGCGGCAGTTCGCCGGCAATGCGGCGGTTCAGGCGCGGGTTGCAGGCGTTGTCGAGCGCGCCGGTCAGCACCAGGCACGGGCACGCGATTTCGCGCAGCCACGGTTGCATTTCGGTCTCGGCGTAGAGTTGGAACACGCTGCGGAACACCGCTTCGGGCGTGTCGTTGATCTGCCGGATGCGCATTGCGATGAGGTCGGGTTCGGCGGCGATGAACGCGTCGGTGAACCAGCGATCGACAAATGCGCCGACGGTCGCTTCCACGCCGTGCGCTTGCATCGCCGCACCGACCGCGCGCAGTTTCGCGCGGTCTTCGCGCCCGCGCGCGGCGGCGGTGCTGAGCAAGCCGAGCGACAATACGCGGTCGGGATGCGCGCGCGCATACGCCGGCGCGATCATGCCGCCGAGGGAATGGCCGATGATGTGGATTCGCTCGTGGCCGAGGCGGCGGCGCAGCGCTTCGAGGTCGGCGACCAGTTGCGCCAGCGAATACGGCGGCGCCGGCGCCGGGCTCATCCCATGCCCGCGCAAGTCGTAGCGCACGCAAGCGAAGTGCGCACGCAAGCCATCGAGCACGCCGTCCCATGCGGTCATGCGCGCGCCGATGCCATGCACCATGTACAGCGGCGGACCTTCGCCGTCGATTCGATGATTGACTTCGACCGCGTTCATCTCGACTTCATCCGCGCGCCGTCGCATCGGCATCGTCGTCGGTGAAATGCGGCATGACTTCCTCGGCGAATCGTTGGATCGCGTCCAACGTCTCGGCTTGGTCGGCGCCGAAGTTGATGTTGAGGATGAAGCGATCGACTCCAACTTGCGCGTAGGGGGCGAGTTGATCGATCATTTCGGCGGCGGTGCAGATGTGCAGGTTGCGCGCGGTCTCGGCGAGCGATGCGCGGCGCATCGTCGGCGCGATCAAGCCGCGCTCGACGATTCCCGCGCCGCTGAACACGTTGTCGAACTGGCCGTAATAACGATGCGCGATCTCGATTTTGGCGCGCCGGTCGGCGTCGTTCTCGGCGACGAACGCGACTCGCGACAGCGACAACGTCGTCGCCGCACCGCGCGCACCCGACTCGGCTTTGCCGCGATGGAATGCATCGACTTGCGCGCGCATGTGCGCGTCGTCGCCAGCGAGCGGCGTGGTCTGGACGTGGAAGCCGCGCTTGGCGCAGTGATAGATCGCCTCCGGCGCGAGCGCGCTCAGCATAATCGGCGGCCCGTCGCCATCCGGGCGCGGCATGATGGTCAGCGGCTCGAAGCGATAGTACTTTCCGCGCCACGAAACTTCCTCTTCGCGCAGCAAAGTTTGCAGCACCGCCAGCGACTCGTCGAATCGCTCGCGGCTCTCCGTCATCGGCACGCCGAGTCGCTCCATCTCATACGCGAACGCGCCGCGCCCGACGCCCGCCATCAGCCGCCCGTCGGTGAAGATGTCGGCGCACACCAACTGCCCGGCGAGGATGCGCATGTCGTGCAACGGCAGCACCAGCACCGAAGTCATGATCTCGACCCGCTCGGTGGCGCAGGCGATCTTGACCGCGAACTGCAGCGGCGCCGGCATCAACAGGATGTTGATTAGATGATGTTCGGTGATCGAGACCGCGGCGAAGCCGAGACGATCCGCCAACTCCGCCTGCGCGAGCATGTCGCCATACAACCGCCGCCCGCCGACTTCGTGCGACGCGTAGTACGCGGAGAGTTGGATGCTGAAGTCCATGTTCAAACGCGTCGCGCGCGATCAAGCGAACATTGTGCGCGATGAAACGAATCGCACGCGAGATCAAACGAATCGTACGCGATCAAGCGAACGGAATCGAGATCAATCGAACTACGCGCAATCAATCGAACACCGCCGCGATCAGCGTCGCTGCATTTTGTCGCTCGCTTTTACGCATCATTACTTCGCCACCGCCGACGAGTTCGCGCGCAATCAACACGCCGCGCGCGATCGATCGAACACCAGCGCGATCAAACGCACCGCGCGCGATCAAGCGAACGGCAGCGCGGTCAGCGTCGCGGCGATTCGCTGCTCGCCTTTGCGCACCATCACTTCGTCGCCGATGCCGATTTCGCGCACGATCAGCGCGAAGCCGATGTTGCGTTGCAGGCGATACGACCAAGTGCCGCAGGTCATGTCGCCGACTTTGCGGCCGTCGGCTTCGATGTCATACCAGATCGAATGCGCCTCCATCGGCGGCTCATAGTCGAGGATCAGCCCGAGTTGATGGCGCGCCGCGCCGCGTTGTGCGATGTCGCGCAGCGCGGCGATGCCGATGACGTCGTCGCCGACATCGAGATCGACATACTTGCCGAGGCGCACCTCAAACGGATTGGTCGCGTAGTCGGTGTCGCCGCCCCACGACAGCAGTCCGCTCTCGATGCGCTCGGACGCGTTCGGGCAGCCGGCGGCGATGTCCCACGGCCGTCCGGCTTCGGCGATGCGATTCCACAGCGCCGCGCCTTTGCGCCCGTCCATCAGATACAACTCGAAGCCGCCTTGCTTCGACCAGCCGGAGCGCGCGAGATACAGTGGAATGTCTCCTAAGTCGGCGCGCACGAAGCCGAAGTATTTGAGGTCGCGGGTCCAGTCGCCGAACATCGAGGCGATGACTTCAGTCGCTTGCGGGCCTTGCACCGCCAGCGGCGAGACGTCCGGCTCGAGCACCTCGACATTCAATCTGCGCTCGGCGGCGATCGCGCGCGCCCAGAACAGGATGTTGGAATCGGCGATGGAAATCCACAGCCGATCCGGCGTGAGGCGCAGCACGATCGGGTCGTTGATTATCGCGCCGGCGTGATTGCACAGCGCGACATAGCGTCCTTGTCCGATGGTGCAGCCGGAGAGGTCGCGTGGCGATAGCGCTTGAGCCAGCCGCCCGGCGTCGGCGCCGCGCAACTCCACTTGCCGTTGCGCGGCGACGTCCCACATGGTCACGCCGTTGACCAGCCGCCAGTATTCGCCCTCGGCGTCGCCATAGCCCGACGGCAGCAGCATCTGGTTATAGGTGGAGAACCCGGCGACCCCGGCGGCGACCGTGGACTCGAAGAACACCGACCGCCGCACGCGCGTCGTTGGCATCACTTGGAACATGTTCGATGACTCGTTTGCGATTTGCGGAATTTGCGGAAAACCGACTTCGCCGGCCATCGCCGGACGCGGCGATGGTCGGGGTGAGAGGATTCGAACCTCCGGCCCCTGCCTCCCGAAGGCAGTGCTCTACCAGGCTGAGCTACACCCCGAATGCGAATGCGAACGCGCCACCCGGCGTCGCCGCGATACGCCGCGACCGGGCCGTCGCGCCGCTGTCGTCAGTGGCCGCGCCGCACCGCGAACTCGGCCAGATGGATCAGCGCATCCTTGTACGGCGATGCATCCAGCCTAGCCAGCGCGGCGATTGCATCTTGGCTGTGGCGTTGCGCGCGCGCGGCAGTGTACGCCAGCGCGCCGGTGGATTCAACGATTCGCAAGATTTCACCGATGCGGTCGCGCCCGCCGCTTGCGATCGCGCTACGGATCGTCTCGCGCTGCGCTGGCGCGCCGTGGCGCAGCGCGTGGATCAGCGGCAGCGTCGGCTTGCCCTCGGCGAGATCGTCGCCGA
>JBPCXC010000309.1:0-4668 GCA_051008875.1 bacterium | reverse complement strand
GGGTTCGGCGGCGTGTCGGGCGCGCACGGCAGGCGCGGCGGCGTGCCGTAGATTTCGCGCGAACTGGCGAAGATCAGCCACGGCTTGCGCGGCGACTGCGCCGTCGCCGACAGGATGCTCGCCGCGCCATCAACGTTGATGCTGCGGCACAGCGTCGGATAACGCTCGCCCCAGAGCACGCGCGACAACGCGCCGAGATGGATCACGCCGTCGCATTCGGCCAAGCGCTCGCGCATGCGCGCGGCGTCGCGGAAGTCGTATCGCTCGGCTTCGCAGTCGGCGCGCAAGTCGCAGCCGACGACGTCGAAGCCGCGCGCCTGCAGTCGGCGGCGCGTCGCTTGGCCGATCAGTCCGCGCGCGCCGGTGAGGAAGATCGCCGCGGTCATGTTCAGCCGAGCGCGCTTTGGATGCGCGCGATCATCGCCGACGGGTCGGTGTAATGCGGCGCGATCGGGATCGGCGGATGCGCCGCATCTTCGCGCAGCAGCATCAGCGCCGGGAATCCGCGCACGCCGAGTTGCCGCGCGGCGGTCATTTCATGTTCGAGTTGTTGCTGCGTCGCCGCGGCGTTGAGCGCGTCGGCGAAGGCGTCGGCGTCGAGCCCCAACGCGTCGGCGAACGCGATCAATGTTGCGTCGTCGGACGGATTCTCCGCGTCCAAATAATAGCCGCGCTGAATCGCCGCGGTCATCGTTGCGTCGTGCTCAAGCCCTTGCTGTCGCGCGGCGATGACCGCGCGGCACGCTGGCCAAGTCGAACGTCGCGGTTGGCAACGACGCCAGAAGTCGTGGTTGAAGCGCGTGCCGGGAACGCGCGCTTCGATCGTGCGCCAAGTGCGTTGCAAGTGCTGCTGCATCGCCGCCGACATCGCATCAATGGAGTCCGGCGCCAAGCCGCCGAGCAGTCGCTCGACGCGCACCGACGGCGGCAACGCCTCGAGCAGTCGCCGATACGCGCGCGCGAACGCCCAGCACCAACTGCACATCGGGTCGTGGATGTACACCAAGCGCGCACTCATCAGCCAAGTCGCCGGTCGCCGTTCGCTTAAGTTTGCGCGAACGGCTGCACCGCGACCATCTCGCCGGCGCGCACGTCGCCGGCGTCGGTCGGCAGGATGATGAAGCAGTTGGCTTCGCCCATCGAACGCAGAATCCCCGAGCCTTGCTCGCCGGTCGAGCGCACCGTCGCGCCGTCGGCGTCGGCGGTCAGCACGCCGCGCTGATACTCCGCCCGCCCCGGTCGCTTGCGCAACTTTGACGCCGACTTCACGCTCAGCCGCAGCGGCGTCGGCGCGGTCTCGCCGGCGAGCCTTCGCAGCGCCGGCTTGACGAAAATTTCGAAGGTCACCATCACCGAAACCGGATTGCCGGGCAAGCCGAAGAACAGGCTGTCGCGTCCGCGTCGGTTGATGCGCGCGAAGGTCAGCGGTCGCCCCGGCTTGATCGCGACTTTGGAGAACGCGACCTCGCCGATGCGCGCCAGCGTTTGGCCGATGTAGTCGGCGTCGCCGACCGACGCGCCGGCGGAGGAGATGACGACATCGGCGCATTCGGCGCCGCGCTCGATGGCGTCGGCGACCGCGTCGGCGTCGTCCGGCACGATTCCTAAGTCAACCATCTCGGCGCCCGATTCGGCGAGCAAGCCGTGCAGCGTGTAGCGGTTCGAATCGTGCAGTTCGCCGACGCGCAACGCGTCGCCAAGCGGGCGCAACTCGTCGCCGTTGGAGAACAACGCGACCCGCGCGCGGCGGCGCACCGGCAACTCGCACAAGCCGAGCGACGCCGCCAGCCCGAGATGCGACGGGCGCAGCCGGCAGCCGGCGCGAATCGCGACCGCGCCGACTTCGAAGTCCTCGCCGGCGCGACGGACATTCGCGTCGGCGCGCTCGGCGTCGCGCACGACGATGTTGTCGCCGCTGCGTTCGACTCGCTCCTGCGGCGTCACGCGGTCGGCGCCGGCGGGCATCACCGCGCCGGTCATGATGCGCACGCATTCGCCGGCGCCGACTTCGCGGTCGAACGGCCGTCCCGCCATCGACACGCCGACGACGCGCAGTTCGCGTTCGCCGCGCGCCGCGTCGTCGTCGGTCGGCGCGGCGAAGGCATAGCCGTCCATCGCCGAGTTGGTGTGGTTGGGCACGCGCGCGCGGCTTGCGATGTCGGCGGCGGCAACGCGCCCCAACGCGGCGCGCACTGCCACGCTCTCGACTTGCGCGAGCGGCGACACAGATTGTTCGATCAACTGCTGCGCGTGCTCGGCGCTGACCATCGCCGCGTCGTCGTCGCACACTTCCGGCGCGGGCGCGGTGGTCATGCTGATCATGTCGGCGGCGTCGGTCATGTTGATCGCGTCGGTCGCGTCGGTTGCGTCAGCGGCTTTTGTGACATCGTCGTCGCGTTTCATGTTCAACGACCGGCGCGTTCAACGCGACTCGTCGGCGCGATTCCATTCGCCCGACTTGCCGCCGGACTTGTGCACCAAGCGGACGTCGGTGATCTTCATCGCGCGGTCGACCGCCTTGCACATGTCGTAGATCGTCGTCAGCGCGATTTGCACCGCGCACAGCGCCTCCATCTCGACGCCGGTGCGCTCGCAAGTGGTGGCGGTGGCGACGCAATGCACCGCGTCGTCGCCGCCGTCGGCATCCAACTCGACCGTCACGCCGGTCAGCATGATCGGGTGGCACAGCGGCACCAACTCGGCGGTGCGCTTCGCCGCCATGATGCCGGCGATGCGCGCAGTCGCCAGCACGTCGCCCTTGCTGTGCGCGCCGTCGCGAATCATCGCCACGGTCTCGGCGCGCATGCGAATCCAACCCTCCGCCACCGCCTTGCGCGCGCTGGCGGGCTTGGCCGAGACCTCGACCATGCGCGCCGCGCCGCGCCGGTCGAGATGAGTCAGGCGGTCGTTCGCGGCCATCGCGCGCGGCGTGGATTGGCGGGCGTCATGCTGGTATTGTAGTGCCTAAACCGGTGCGGCAATAGTGCCGAAGTTGATGCGGCGATCGTGCCTGAACTTGCGCCGTCGCGGTGGCTATCTCGCGCGGTGACGGTGCGTTTGCGCGACGACGACGCGTTCACACGCACGGCGACGGCGCGTTCACGCACGACAACGGCGCATTCACGCACGACGACGACGCATTCACGCACGGCGGCCGTGGCGCATTCGCGCGCGGCGTTCGCGCGGCGGCATTCGGGCGATAGGCGGAGGCGCGATCATGCATAGCGAACTCAATAGCGAACCGAAGCGCGCGGCGGGGGCGTAGGCGGATGCACGGCGCGCTCGGCGACTCGGTGATGTTCGAGTTGTTCCTGATTTTCAGCGGCGCCGCGATCCTGGCGACCGCGGCGTTGTATCTGCGCCAGGCGATGCTGGTGGCGTATCTCGCGCTCGGCTCGCTGCTCGGTCCGTGGGGGCTTGCGCTGGTCACCGACGCCGAGTTGATCGGCGACATCGCGCGCATCGGCATCATCTTCCTGCTGTTTTTGCTCGGCCTCGATCTGTCGCCGCGCAAACTCATCCACCTGTTGCGCGAGACCACCTTGGTCACGCTCGCCAGCGCGCTGCTGTTCGCCGCGGTCGCCGCCGCGATCGCGTGGGCGCATGGATTCGGCGGCGGCGATGTGCTGTTGATCGGCGTCGCCGCGTCGTTCTCGAGCACCATCATCGGGCTGAAGTTGCTGCCGACCACGGTGCTGCATCATCGTCGCATCGGCGAGATCATCATCAGCGTGCTGCTGCTGCAGGATGTGTTGGCGATCATCGCGCTGCTGGTGATCCACGGACTCGGCGCGCACGCCGCGCCGTGGACCGGCATCGCTTGGCTGCTGCTGGCGCTGCCGCTGCTCGGCGCGGTCGCGTGGCTCGGCCAGCGCTATGCGCTGGCGCGGCTGCTCGCCCGTTTCGATCGCATCCGCGAATACATCTTCCTGCTGACCATCGGCTGGTGCCTCGGCTTGGCGCAACTCGGTCACAGCATCGGGCTGTCGTACGAGATCGGCGCGTTCACCGCCGGCGTCGCGCTCGCCGCCAGCCCGATCGCGCCGCACATCGCCGAGCGCCTGCAGCCGCTGCGCGACTTCTTCCTGGTGATGTTCTTCTTCGCCTTGGGCGCCGGCTTCGACCTCGCTGCGGCGTGGCCGGTCGCATTGCCGGCGGCGTTGATCGCGATAAGCCTGCTGCTGCTCAAGCCGCTCGCGTTTCGCTTTTTGCTGGTCAAGCAGGCGGAGAGCGACAAACTCGCGTGGGAAACCGGCGTGCGCCTCGGTCAGTTGAGCGAGTTCTCGCTGCTGATCGTGTTCGTCGCGCGCCAAAGCGGCGTGATCTCGGAGCCGGCGTTCCACGCGGTGCAGTTGGCGACCATCCTGAGTTTCATCGTCTCGGCGTACTGGATCGTCGCGCGCTACCCAACGCCAATCGCGCTGTCGGACGCGCTGCGGCGGGATTGACGCAGGCGAAAAAGGATTGTGTGTTTTTGCTACGCATCGCTCGCTAGCCGCTTTATCGTCATTATGCGCAACCATCTCCCCCGCCGTCTTTGTGCGTATCAGGGACGATACGCGCAAAGACGGCGGGGTAATGTGTGGCGCGCCCGAAAGGCGCACTCGCTTCGCGCTTACGGGCGTGGCCGCTTCACCAATTCATTCCGGCTTGGAGCAGGACGCCGGT
>JBPCXC010000308.1:0-5603 GCA_051008875.1 bacterium | reverse complement strand
AGCCCGCGAACTCCTGACCCTTGACCGTCATGGAGAGCTCCGGATGCCCGTATTTTTCGCAGAGCCGCTTGGAGCCGAGGCCGAGCTCTCGGCCGAAGCCCTCGCCCTTACCGGTCTTCTCCGCCATGACGGTCAGGGCCTCGGCATTGCCGAAGCGCAGCGGGATGCCGTCGGTATCGCTTTCGCTGAGGGCCCCGATTTCGAAGAGTTCCATGGCGGCGGCCAGGGTTCCTCCGAAGGAGATGGGGTCCATGCCGTGCTCGTTCATCATGAAGCCGGCGAAGGTCAGCGCGTCCAAGTCGTCGACGCCGACCACCGGGCCGAAGGCGAACGCGGTCTCGTATTCCAGCCCGCCGGACGCGCCCCAGTATTGCGGTCGGTCGCGCACGCTGAAGTGTTGCGGGTCGATCTTGGCGATGCGTCCGCAGCCGATGGTGCAGCCGAAGCAGGCGGCGTTGGTGACCAGGTTGGCGTGGCCGTTGCGGTTCTTCAGCGTGACCGCCTTGGCGTTGATGCTGCCGACGCCGCCGAAACTGACCTTGCGGAAGTTCTCGGTCGGTAGGCCGCCGAACTCCTGCATGCTGTCCATCATCGCCAGCGTGCCGTAGCGCGCGAGGCCGCGGCGCGACGAACTGCCGTGCAGTTGCGCGTTGACTTCGCCGGCGACTTGCATGAAGCGCACCGGCTCCTCGGCCTTGACGCCGACGCTGCCGCGCACCGCGATCGCCTTCAGGTTCTTGCTGCCCATCACCGCGCCGACGCCGGAGCGGCCGGCGGCGCGATGCAGGTCGTTGACCACGCAGGCGTATTTCACGCCCTGCTCGCCGGCGACACCGATCGCCGCGACCTTGAGTTGCGGCTGTTGATGACGCATGCGAATCCATTCGTCGGCGTGCCACACGCTGCGTCCCCAGATCTCGTCGGCGGCGCGCAACTCGACTTGGTCGTTGTGGATCGAAAGATACACCGGCTTCGGCGCGCGCCCGGTCAGGATCAACAGATCGTAGCCGGCGTATTTGAGTTCGGCGCCGAACTTGCCGCCGGAGTTGGAGCAGGCGATCGCGCCGGTCAGCGGGCCTTTGGTGACCACCGCATAGCGTCCGCTAGTCGAAGCCATCGTGCCGGTCAGCGGGCCGGTGGCGAAGATCAGCACGTTGTCGGGACTCATCGCATCCGCCGCCGGGTCCATCTCCTCCCACAGGTATTTGCTGCCGAGCCCGCGCGCGCCGAGATAGTCGTTCGCCCATTGCCAGTTGAGCGGCTCGGTCGAGACGCCGCCGTCGGTGAGATTTACGCGCAGGATTTTATTTTGCCAACTCATATTAACTCCGATGCGCTTGCATTTTTTCCGCCATGCGTCGTTGGGCGTCGTCGTTCGCTCGGTCGCGTATATTTATACGCTCCCTCACTCACTCATAGCCCGCATAGAAAGCCCGCCTAGCATGACAGAAAAACTGACTGCGCTTAGTGCATTGGTTAATGGATTCGCGTGGTGATTCGTTACGCGGCTCGTTCAGTTCTTCGACTTGTCGATCATCTTGCCGGCGCCGATCCACGGCATCATCGCGCGCAACTTCTCGCCGACTTGCTCGATCTGATGGCGCTGCGCCTTGGCGCGCAGTTCGGGGAAGCGCTTGCCGCCGGCGGCGTTCTCGTCCATCCATTCGCGCGCGAACTCGCCGGACTGGATCTCGGCGAGGATCTTCTTCATCTCCGCCTTGGTCTGCTCGTTGACGATGCGCGGACCGCGCGTCAGGTCGCCGAACTCGGCGGTGTTGGAGATCGAATAGCGCATGTCGGCGATGCCGCCTTCGTACATCAAGTCAACGATCAACTTGAGTTCGTGCAGGCACTCGAAATACGCCATCTCCGGCGCGTAGCCGGCCTCGACCAGGGTCTCGAAGCCGGCTTGCACCAGCCCGGTGGCGCCGCCGCACAGCACCGCCTGCTCGCCGAACAAGTCAGTCTCGGTCTCCTCCTTGAAGGTGGTTTGGATGATGCCGGCGCGCCCGCCGCCGATGGCTGCGGCATACGCCAGCAAGATCGCCAGCGCGTCGCCGCCGGGGTCTTGGTGGATCGCCACCAGGCACGGCACGCCGGCGCCTTGGCTGTAAGTCGAGCGCACCAAGTGGCCGGGGCCTTTGGGCGCGATCATGCCGACGTTGACGTCGGCGCACGGCTCGATGTACTCGAAGTGGATGTTGAAGCCGTGCGCGAAGGCGAGCGTCGCGCCGGGCTTCAGGTTGGCTTCGACCTCGCTCTTGTAGATGCCGCCCATCAACTCGTCCGGGCACAGCATCATCACCACGTCCGCGCGCGCGACCGCGTCGCCGACTTCGGCGACCGCCAGTCCGGCCTGCTCGGCTTTGGCGCGCGACGGCGAGTTCTCGCGCAGGCCGACCACGACCGACACGCCGCTGTCGTTCAGGTTGTTGGCGTGGGCGTGCCCCTGCGAGCCGTAGCCGATGACCGCGACCTGCTTGTCGCGCAGCAGATTCGGGTCGGCGTCGTGGTCATAGAAAATCTTCATTGCGGCCTCGTTGGTGGGTTCGCGGGTTGGTTGGTCAGACAACGATTATAGTGCGCTCACACCTTCAGCGCGCGCTTGCCGCGGCCGATGCCGGAGATGCCGGAGCGCACCACCTCGACGATCTCGAGTTGCGCCAGCGCCTGCAGGAAGGCGTCGATCTTCTCGCTGCTGCCGGTCAGTTCGAGGGTGTAGGTGGAGTCGGTGACGTCGATGATGCGCCCGCGGAAGATGTCGCTCAGCCGCTTGACCTCCTCGCGCTGGTCGTTGCCGGCGGCGATCGCCTTGACCAGCATCAACTCGCGCTCGATGTGATGCCCTTCGGTCAGGTCGATCAACTTGACCACCTCGATCAACTTGTTCAACTGCTTGGTGATCTGCTCGATGACCTGGTCGTTGCCGTGGGTGACGATGGTCATGCGCGACAGCGAATCGTCCTCGGTCGGGGCGACCGTGAGCGATTCGATGTTGTAGCCGCGCGCCGAGAACAGCCCGGCGACGCGCGACAACGCGCCGGCTTCGTTCTCGAGCAGCAGCGAGATGATGCGGCGCATCAAGCCAACTCGCGCTCCACCTCGCGCGCGTCCGGGTCGGCGCTACCGGGCGCACTGCCGGGCTTCAAGTGCATCTCGTGGTGCCCGCTGCCGGCGGCGATCATCGGATACACGTTCTCCGACGGGTCGGTGACCACATCGACGAACACCAGTTTGTCCTTCATCGCGAACGCCTCGGCGAGCGCGCCCTCGACCTCGACCGGCTTTTCGACGCGCATGCCGACGTGGCCGAAACTTTCGGCCAGCGCGATGAAGTCGGGCAGCGCGTCCATGTAGGAATGCGAGTATCTGCGGTCGTAGAAGAACTCCTGCCACTGGCGCACCATGCCCATGTAGCGGTTGTTCAGGTTGACGATCTTGATCGGCAAATCGTATTGCTTGCAGGTCGAGAGTTCCTGGATGCACATGATGATGCTGGCGTCGCCGGTGATGCAGGCGACGGTCTCTCCGGGATGCGCGAGTTGCACGCCCATCGCCGCCGGCAGACCGAATCCCATGGTGCCGAGCCCGCCGGAGTTGATCCATCGGCGCGGCCGCTCGAAGGCGTAGTATTGCGCCGCCCACATCTGATGTTGACCGACGTCGGAGGTAACGAAGGCGTCGCCGGCGGTGATCTCCATCATTTTCTGCACCACATACTGCGGCTTGATGACTTCGTCGCTGCGCGCGTAGCCGAGCGAGTCGAGCGACTTCCATTGCTCGATCTGCTTCCACCAATCACCGACCGCAGCGCGATCGATTTGCTCGCGGCGCGGCGCGATGCGCTTCACCATCTCCTCCAAAATCGGCGCGCAGTGGCCGACGATCGGCACTTCGACGGCGACGTTCTTGCCGATGCTCGACGGATCAATGTCGATCTGCACGATGCGCGCGCTCGGCGAGAACTTCTCCAAGTCGCCGGTGACGCGGTCGTCGAATCTCGCGCCGACCGCGAGCATGACGTCGCAGTCGTGCATCGCCATGTTCGACTCATAGGTGCCGTGCATGCCGAGCATGCCGAGGAAGTTCGGGTCGGAGGCGGGGATCGCGCCGAGCCCCATCAACGTGCTGGTGCACGGGTAGCCGAGCAGATCGACCAACTCGCGCAGCGGCTTGTGCGCCGCGCCGAGCACCGCGCCGCCGCCGGTGTAGAGGATCGGCCGCTTGGCTTGCAGCAGCAAGTCCACGCCGCGCTCGATCTGCTTGCCGTGGCCTTTTTCGCGCGGCTGATACGAGCGCATCGCAATGCTCTTCGGATAATCGTACTCGGCCTGCGCGTTGGTGATGTCCTTCGGGATGTCCACCACCACCGGACCGGGGCGGCCGGAAGTGGCGATGTAGAACGCCTTCTTCATCGCCGCGGCGATGTCGGCGACGTCCTTGACCAAGAAGTTGTGCTTGACGCACGGGCGGGTGATGCCGACCGTGTCCACCTCTTGGAACGCGTCGTCGCCGATCAGCGGCGCCGGCACCTGCGCGGTGATGACCACCATCGGAATCGAGTCCATATGCGCGGTGGCGATGCCGGTGACGGTGTTGGTCACGCCCGGTCCGGAAGTGACCAGCACCACGCCGGGGCGACCGGTGGAGCGCGCGTAGCCGTCGGCGGCGTGGGTCGCGCCCTGTTCGTGGCGCACCAGGATGTGGCGCACCTTGTCCTGGCGATACAGCGCGTCGTAGATGTGCAGCGCCGCGCCGCCGGGATAGCCGAAGATGAACTCGATCCGCTCGTCCTGCAAACAGCGAACGAGAATGTCAGCGCCGGTCATCGCCACTTTGCACCTGCCTGTTGTAAAACCATCGGGAATGTCGAAACGAAGATCGAAACCGCGGCGGCGAGCCATGCGGGAAATCCCGCGCGCCCGCCGACCAAGCGAACGCGGAGTATAGCCGCAAACCGAGCGGCGATAAACAAGCGAGCGGCGGTGAATCGGTGGCGAATCCAGACGCAGGCGCGGTGTGGTGAAAAGAAAAAGAGATTCCCGCTTAAAAGACTGCGGGAATGACGGCGGGGGAGATGGTTTTTTGTTGGTGTAGCGCGAGCGTAGCGAGCCACTTCTTGCCGTCATTCCCGCAGGGATGCGGGGAATCCAGTCGCCATGGATGGCAATTTGAACTCTGGCGGGGTGGTGTGAACAAACTCACGCGACTCCGCTCACACCAAAAGCAAGCAAGCCTTCGGCTTGCCTCACTCACTCCCGCGAGTGTGGATTCCCGCTTACAGACTGCGGGAATGACGGCGAGAGGCTTTGCAGCCGTGACGGCCGGTCGCGAGCGCATTCGACCAATGCGCCGCCAACGCCGACTTCACCGCGCGCGGTTGTAGCGCGCGAGGCCATCGTCCAAGTCGGCGATCAAGTCCTCCGGCGCCTCCAGTCCGGCGTGGATGCGCAGCAGCGGACCGTCCTCGCCCCGGCGCGCCGCTGAAATCGCGCCGCCACAAGGCATGGCTGGAATCATGCGCCAACGCCGGATGGATCACCCGCCGCACGCTGGCGCGGCCGTGCAGATGCTCGGCGAGCGCGACACGCCGGTGCGGTGAT
>JBPCXC010000307.1:0-3103 GCA_051008875.1 bacterium | reverse complement strand
AGATCACCGCGCGCTCGCGCGTCGGCGTCGCCGCCGCCGCCGAGTTGCCGCCGCGCCTGGGCGACGACGCGTGGGCGGCGGCGCGCGCCTTCGGCAACGGCGCCGAGGACTGGGACTTCGCCCGCCCGAGCGCGCTGACGCGGCCGTCGCCGGCGCTCGACGCCTTCGTCGCGCGGCTTCGCATCGCGCCGCGCGACGACCCGCTCGATAGTTTGATGCAACTCTCGCGCACGTTGCACCGGCGGCTGCGCTATCTGCCGGGCAGCACTTCGGTGGAGTCGCCGCTCGAGCACATCCTCGAGACCGGCGAAGGCGTGTGCCAAGACTACGCGCATGCGATGATCGCGATCGCGCGCTCGTGGGGCTTGTGCGCGCGCTATGTCTCCGGCTACCTGCACTTGGTCGGCGACGACGCCGAGCAGGCGCCGGAGAACGCCACCCACGCCTGGGCCGAATGCCGCCTGCCGGGGCTCGGCTGGGTCGGCTTCGACCCGACCAACCGCAGCATCGCCGGCGACGGCCACATCCGCGTCGCCGTCGGGCGCGACTTCCACGACGTGTCGCCGACCCGCGGCGTGCTGCAAGGCGGCGGCGAAACCGAACTCGAAGTGGATGTGCGCGTGCGCCCGCTTTCGGTTGCCGTGTCGGAGGCGGACGGCGATGGCTGAGCGCAAAGCGGCGATTCAGGTGTGCGAAGCGGCCGACGGCTTGGCGCCGATTTTCACCGCCGATGCGCGGGCGTTGATACTCGGCTCGTTCCCGAGCGCGGAGTCGTTGCGTCGGCGGCAGTATTACGCGCATCCGCGCAACCAGTTCTGGCGCATCATCGAATGCTTGTTCGGGATCGCGCGCGACGACTCGTATGCGCAGCGTTGCCGACAACTAGCGCAACGCGATCTCGTGTTATGGGATGTGATCGCTCGATGCCGTCGGCGCGGCAGTTCGGATAGCGCGATCCGTGTGCCCGAAGCCAACGACTTCGCTGACTTGTATCGGCGATGCCCGCGCATCGTCGCGGTGTTCTTCAACGGCGCCGCCGCCGAGCATCACTATCGCGCCTTGGTCGGCGATGCGATCAAGCCGGCTGGTTGCGCCGCACTGGTCACCGCCCGGCTGCCTTCGACCAGCCCAGCCTACGCCGCCATGTCGCTCGCCGACAAGACTGATCGCTGGCGGGCAGTATGCGCCGCGCCGGCGCGCGCGAAGCGGTGCGCGGACAAGCGAAATGTGCTATAATGCGCGGGTTAATGTGGTAGAGACAATTTGGTAGCGATGGTGTAAATTTGAGGCGGGCAGGATACAATCCTCCGCAACGGCGTTCCGGTAGCGGGTATTCACCAATGAAAGACAACGATCCAACCACGGTCCCGGCCTTCGCATGATTTTGGGATTTACTACTCGGATCGCGCTGGTGCTGGCTATGATTCTCGGCATCGGAGTGGCAATGACCGGCTTGTTGAGCGTGCATAAGTTCGAGGGTACGCTCGCCGACTTGCTCACCTCGCGCTTCAAGTTCGTCGCCGACGAGATCGCCCAGGGCATCGAGACCCAGATGGACTTGGGGCTGGCGCTGAACTCGCTGCAGAATGTGCCCGAGGAGATGCAGACCTACATGGACGACGAGCAGGTGCTGTCGATCGAAGTGTTCGACTCCGCCGGCACCGTGCTGTTCAGCACCGACCCCAGTTTCGTCGGCGACTTGGTCACCGAGGAGTGGATCGTGATCGCGCGCGCCAGCCGCGCCAGCGAATCCTGGTCGCTGCTGGAACGCGACGCCAGCGTGGTCGGCGTGCCGTTGCGCAACAACCTCGACCAGCGGGTCGGCTCGGTGGCGTTGCGCTATTCCCGCGCCTTCCTCGACAACAACGTCACCCTGCAGGTTTCGCGCATGTTCATCGCCAGCACGATCGTGGTGCTGGGCATGAGCGTGTTCGGCATCTTCGGGGCGATGGTGCTGCTACGCCACTCGAACAAGGAGTTGCTCGGCTTGCACCGGGCAATTGACGATGTCGCCAATCGGCGCGCCGACGGCGATTCGCTCGCCTGGGCGCGCAAAGAGCATCCCCTGTTTTCGGCTTTCGCCAATACCGTGCTGACCGCCCACAATGACTTGGACGCCGCCTCCGATCAAATCCGGCGGCTGGACGAGGAGGAATCAGTATGAGCGCGACCGCGGAAGATGCCCCGGTGACAGCGGCGGAGCAACCCGGGAAAGCCGCGCGCTCGCAAAGATTGCTCGGCCGCTTGGTGTTGCTCGCCGTGGCGTTGTTGCTGGCCGGGCAGGTCGCGCTCGCATGGTTCGCCCTGAACGGCTTCGAGCGCGTGCTCGAGCCGCAACTTAGGCAGAAAGTGCACGCGGTCGGCATCGCCGTGGCCGACCAGTTCAAGTTCGCGGTCGAGGATCTCGCCATTCCGGCGAGCGAATTGGTCGGCGTGGAGGGATTCTTCGATCAGATTCTGAGCACCAACACCGACATCGCTTACTTGGTCGTGCTGGACTCGCAGTCGAAGGTCCTGTTCGCGCGCGGGCTGGCGCCGGAGTCGCTCGAGACTCTGCTCTCCGGCTTGTCCGCCGCCGCCGTCGTCGCCGACGACGCGGCCGAAACCGCAGGGCGCCGGGCCGAGGTCGAAGGCTTCATCGACGGCGCCTTTCCAGTGGTCGTGGGCGACCAAGCCGTCGCGGTGTTGCATGTCGGCACCAGCAAGGAATATGTGCGCGACCGGTTGTCCGAGATTCTCTACGAGGTGATCACCGTGATCGTGGTCTCTTGGCTGGTGACGCTGGAGTTCCTGATGTTTTTCATGAACACCCGCGTGTCCGAGCCGATGGACTTGATCAACGACGCGATGGCCGAAGGCATCCAAGGCGGCTTCGCCAATCGTTTCGCGATGCGCGCGCGCGACGAGATCGGCCAAATCGCGCTCGGCTTCAACCGCATGCTGAGCGAACTCGGGAAACGCTACGACGACTTCCGCTTCGAAGTGCGCGAAGTCCGCGGCGCGCAGATCGACGAGCGCATCGCGCGCCGCATCCAGGCGGTGCTCGACAAGGTCAGTTCGCACTATCGCTTCTCCGGCGGCGCCACCTTGTGGCCGCGAAGCG
>JBPCXC010000306.1:0-4082 GCA_051008875.1 bacterium | reverse complement strand
AGATGCCGTCGCCGTCGTCGCCGCTGTTTCCGCTATTCCCATGCGCCAACGCAGTAATCTGCTCGGCGCCGGGCAGCGAGGTGAACAGCACTTCGGCGCGCGACGCGACCGCCGTCGCCGAGCGCGCGGCGTGCGCGCCGAGCGCGCGCAGCGTCTCGACTGGCGCCGGGTTGATGTCGAACACGTGAAGGCGATGCGCGCGCGCGCGGCAAAAGCCGAGCAGGTTGCGCGCCATCGCGCCGCCCATGTTGCCGAGTCCGATGAAGCCGATGTCCATGCGTGCGCCCAGTCGTCGATCGTTGGTCGTCAGTCGGCGAGCGAATCGGAGCGCGCCATCTCGCGCTCGATGTGGATCTTCATCGCGCGGCCGTAGAACGCCTTGGCGTGATGCGGGCGATTGACCAAGTATGGATTGGTGACATAGGTCGGCAGCGCGATGATGCGCGGATTCGGTCCGCGCGGCGGCGTCACGCGGTGCAGCGAATAGCGTCCGCGGAAGAGTTGCAGGTCGCCGGTGCGCAGCGTCAGCACGCGCACTGGTTCGCGCGCGCCGTGCAGCACTTGTCGCACGCGGTCGAAGTTCTCGGCGCGCGCGCTGCGGATGTCGGGGCAGTATTCGAAGTCGCCGCCATGGTCGGACTGCTGCACCAGGATGCTGACGGTGAAGTCGTTGCCGTCGAAGTGCCACGGGAAATTGTCGCCGTCGCGCATCACGCCGTATGGATTGCGCCCGAGCGGATCGGCCCAGCGGTAGATCGGGGCGACGCCTAAGCATTCGCCGACGAAGTGCACCATCACATCGCTGTCGTAGATTTTGCGCAGCAGCGAATCCGGCTCAAGCAGGTCGGAGTTGATGAACGAACTGGTGCGCGCGGCGAAGATGCGCTTGGGGTGATCCGCCGGCAGCGACGGATCGTCGGCGGTCAAGTACGGGTTGATGCGGTCGTCCGCCGGACGTGCGCGCGGCATCAGCCGATGCGCCTCGACGCGCATCGCCCGCACCGCGTCGGCGCGGATGAAGCCGGGGATGTGGCTGCAGCCGACCGCGTCGATCTCGGCGCGGCAGTGCGCGACCAACTCGGCGCGCGCCGGACTGGCGAGATCGTGGATCGGGAACGCGGCGAGATCGATCAACGCCTCCAGTTGAATCTCGGCGGCGGCGTATGCGCTGGGGCTGGCGGCTTGCGCCGACTCGTTTGCGGACTCGTTCGCCGCCGCAGTCGTCGCGGACTCATCCGCGCGCGATCGTTGCCGCATCATCGCGCCGTCCATCGCGTCAATGCCGATACGACGGGTCGAGCCGGTCGCACAATCGTCGCAGCGCCGGCCATTCGTACTTGCCCGGCGGGAACGCCGCGTATTGCTTCGCCGCCATCTTCCAGATGTTCGGCTCGCCGACGTTCACCTCGCGACCGCCGGCGGCGAGCGCGACTTCGCACAGGCGGATCAAGTAGTACATGTTCATGAAGCATTGCCCGGCGGTCTCGCCGACCGTCAGCAAGCCGTGGTTGCGCATGATCAGCGCGGACTTATCCGCAAGCGCGGCGGCGATGCGGTGGCGCTCGTCCGGATCGACCGACAGCCCCTCCCAGTCGTGATAGCCGACCTGGCCGTACAGCATCGACGAATCCTGCACCAAAAACGGAATCTCCTTCAGCGCGGTGGCGGCGATCGCGCTCGGCGGATGGGCGTGGAACACGAACTTGCTGCGCGGATGATTCAAATGCACCGCGCTGTGGATGATGAAGCCGGCGGTGTTGACATCGCTCGGCCCGTGCAGCACATTGCCGTCCTCGTCCACCGTGATCAAGTTCGACGCCGCGACCTCGCTGTAATGCAGGCCGAAGCGATGCATATAGAAATGATGCTCGCTGCCGGGCACGCGCGCGGTGATATGATTCCAGATGGTGTCGTCCCAGCCGAAGTGACTGGTCAAGCGGAACATCGCGGCGAGATCAATGCGGACTTGCTCTTGCTGCTGCTCCAAAGTCGAATCGGTCATCGTCGGTCTCGTGGCATCGGGTTCGGTCGGCGCTTGGTCGCGCTCGGCGGACGGCGCGGCAAGAGAGTATAAGCCCGCGTCGCCTTGGCGCAAGCATTTTTCGCACGATGAAAATCACCGCACTGAAAACCCGCCTGGTCAATCTCCCGCTGGCGCGCCCGATCGCGACCGCGATCCATCGCATCGACTCGCTCGGCTGCGCGCTGCTGACCGTCGAGACCGACCAAGGGCTGGTCGGCGAATCCTACCTGTTCACGCTCAACGCCGCGCGCCTCAAGTCGTTCGACGAGATGCTGCGCGGCTTCGAGCATCAACTGCTCGGCCGCGACCCGCATTACGTCGGCGCCATCTGGCAGGCGATCTGGGACGAGATCAACCCCGCCGGGCGCAAGGGCGTGACCATCGCCGCGCTGTCCACGCTCGACACCGCCTGCTGGGACTTGATCGGCAAAGCCGCCGACAAGCCGCTGCACCACCTGTTCGGCGCCTGCCGCGACCGCATTCCAACCTACGCCAGCGGCGGGCTGTGGCTGTCGCAGTCCAGCGACGAGTTGGTCGCCGACGCCGAGCGATTCGTCGCCGACGGATTCGTCGCGATGAAGATCCGCATCGGCGGCGCCGACGGCGACGAGGACGTGCGCCGCGTGCGCGCGGTGCGCGAAGCGATCGGCGACGACATCGGCTTGATCGCCGACCTCAACCAAGCGCTGTCGCCGAAGCAGGCGATCCGCCTCGGGCGCGAGTTGGAGTCGTGCCGACTGCTGTGGATCGAAGAGCCGGTCGCCGCGCACGACCTGCGCGGCCACGCGCAAGTCACCGCCGCGCTCGCCACCGACATCGCCTCGGGCGAGAACGAATACACCCGCTTCGGCATGCAGGCGATGATCGCGCACGCCGCCTGCGACATCCTGATGCCCGACCTGCAGCGCATCGGCGGCCTGTCCGAAATGCTGCGCGCCGCGTCGCTGGCGAGCGCGCACCACTTAGCCGTCTCGACCCATATGTTCACCGAGCACAGCCTATGCATCGCCGGCGCCGCCGCCAACTGCATCAGCGTCGAGCACATGCCATGGTTCGCCGAGTTGTTCAACGAGGAACTAGAACTAATAAACGGCGAACTAAAAATCCCCCGCCGCCCCGGCACCGGATTTACATTCAATCATCAACAACTAAAAAAATATCGGTTGGGTTAATCAAACGAAGTAAAAAGCAGAAAACCGCCGCGCTTAACCGAACCAGTAAAATGTGAGCGCAGTCAGATTTTTCGCTGGGCTAGGCGCGCAAGGAGCGTGGGAGCGCGCGTATATAAATACGTAAGCGAGCACGCGACGCGCGCAACAACGCCCAGCGGAAAATATGCAAGCGGGAAAGAACCAAACAATGCGAGCGCCGCAGATTTTTCGCTGGGCTAGGCGCGCAAGGAGGAAGCGAGGGCGCGTATATTAATACGCAACCGAGCGACCGACGCCGCGCAACAACGCCCAGCGGAAAATATGCAAGCGGCAAAAAAACAACGGTGCCCGGGGCCGGACTTGAACCGGCACGAGGTTTCCCTCGAGGGATTTTAAGTCCCTTGCGTCTACCCATTCCGCCACCCGGGCGCGGACCCGTCGCCGCCGGCGGCGCGCGGAAAATGATTGGAGGCTGAGCCCGGAGTCGAACCGAGGTACACGGCTTTGCAGGCCGCTGCATAACCACTCTGCCACTCAGCCCCGTGAGTTACGACGGGTTTTACTACTTAACAATGTCGTGACAGTCTAGCCTATTGACTGTCGGTCGCCTACCTTGAAAAAAATGTCAGGTATCGACGAATTCCGTGCAATAAAAAAACCCCGAACGCGTCGGGGCAGATTTCCACTATCACACCGGATCTGGCGTAATCGATGCCGGAATCCGGAACGCCAAACTGGAGCGGGTGAACGGGTTCGAACCGTCGACCTGTACCTTGGCAAGGTACCGCTCTACCAACTGAGCTACACCCGCGAATACTGCATGCAAACGAACAGGCACTTTGCCAGCGTGCCACTGCTTTCGCCGTTTCAAGCCGGGTATTTTGCGGTTGTGGACTCAGTCTGTCAAG
>JBPCXC010000305.1:0-6738 GCA_051008875.1 bacterium | reverse complement strand
CCGGACGCCGGCGCCAAGCAAAAGGAACACCAGTTCCTCAACGTCGGCTTAGGGATACACGCCGAAGCGATCCTCAACTTGCTCGACAGCCGCAAGATCGCGCATCAATGCGCCGACTGATCGTCGCTGTCGCAAAGCAAAAGACTCACTTACGCTCGCACCATGCGATCGCGTTATACTTGCGCCTCGCCGCGCGCGCACCGACACCGACCGAGCCGACAGAACATGAGCAAACTCAAAGCCGCGCTTGACGCCGGTCGGCGGGTGGTCACCTGCGAGTTGTCGCCGCCCAAAGGCACCAACCTCGGCGCGCTGACCGCCAAGGCCGAGGCGCTCAAGGACGCGGTGGACGCGTTCAACCTGACCGATTCCGCCGCCGCGCGCATGACCATGGACCCGACCGCGGCCGGCCATCAACTGTTGCGACTCGGCATCGAGCCGATCGTGCAAGTCACTTCGCGCGACAAGAATCGCCTCGCGCTGCAAAGCGGCATGCTCGGCGCCGCCGCGCTCGGCATTCCCAACTTGGTGATCATGGGCGGCGACCCGCCGCGCATCGGCGATCATCCCGAAGCCAAAGGCGTCAACGACTTGTTCTCCTCCGAGATCATCGCCGCGGCGAACGCGCTCAACCACGGCGCCGACCACGCCGGCAACGCGCTCGACGGCGCCACCGACTTCCACCTCGGCAGCGTGTGCAACCCCGGCGCCGCCGACCTCGACGCCGAAGTCGACAACACCCGCCGCAAGATCGACGCCGGCGCGCGCTTCCTGCAGACGCAAGCGATCTACCAAGCCGATCACCTGCGCCGATTCCTCGACCGACTGCAACGCCCCGACATCGCCATCCTCGCCGGCATCATCCCGATCAAGTCGGTCAAGATGGCGACCTACATGAACGACCGCGTGCCCGGCATCGACATCCCCGACGCGCTGATCGCACGCATCGCGCAAGCCGAAAGCAAGCCGGAGCAAGACGGCGTGGTCGCCGAAAGCCTGTCGATCGCCGCGCGCACCATCGCCGACCTGCGCGAACACTGCCACGGCATCCACATCATGGCGATCGGCTGGGAAAAACACGTCGCGGAGTTGCTTGAGCGAGCGGATTGTCGGTGAGGTGGAAAGCAAAAGGCTTGCTTACGCTAGTGGCTCGCTGCGCTCGCGCAACAACAGCAGAAATGGATGAGCGCAAAAATCCCTCTACCGTCATTGCCGCAAAAAACTCCCCCCGCCGTCTTTGCGCGTATCAGGATGAGACGCGCAAAGACGGCGGGGGAAATGACTGCGGGAAAAAACGCGTCACTCAAACCGCCGCGCACTAAACGCCGTCAGGTCAATCTCCGGCGGCGCGTCGTCAATTAACTGTGCGATCAACTTGCCGGTGATTCCGGCCAAGGTCAGGCCGAGATGCTGATGCCCGAACGCGAGCAGAATGCGCGGCGACTTCGCGCTCGGTCCGATCACCGGCAGCGCGTCGGGAAAGGTCGGGCGGTGGCCAAGCCAAGTCTGCGTCGGCGCGCCGTCGAGATCGAACATGCGCTTCGCCATCCGCGTCAGATACGCCAGGACGCGCGGGTTTTGGCGCGACGACAAACCGGCGATCTCGACCGTGCCGGCGAAGCGCAACGCGTCGGCGGTCGGCGTCGCATAGAAGCCGCTGCCGACCCAATGCAGCGGGCGGCGCGCCAATTGTTGGCGGCCGTTGAACTGGACATGATGGCCGCGCTCGGCATCCAGCGGCAATCGCGCGACGCCGGCGCCGGCGACTTGTTTGGAGAACGCGCCGGCGGCGAGCACCGCGCGGCCGGCGCGCAACGACTCGCCGTTCGCCAAGCGCATCTCGACGCCGTGGTCGCGCGCGCGCATTTCGATGACATGGTGCCGACTCCATTCGCCGCCGCCGCGCCGGAAGCATTCGAACAATCGCGTCGCCAACGCTTGCGGATCGACCACGCGCTGCGCGTCGTCGAATAGCACGCCGCGGGCGAAGTCGATCTTCAAGTGCGGCTCCAACTCGCGCAGTTCGCCGGCGTTCAACACGGTGCAGCGCACGCCGTGCGCGCGTCGGATGCGCAAACTCTCGCGCTCGGCGCGGAAGTCGCGCTCGGTTCGATACGCATACAAGCAGCCGCGGTGGTCGAGCAAGTCGGCGGCGGCGGCCATCTCGATCAACGGCGTCAATCCGGCGCGCGCATGCGCCAGCAGCGACGCCAGCGCGGCGGTGGTGTCGGCGACCGCGCCGGCGCGGCAGTGCTTGAGGAAGCGCCAGCACCACGGCAGATGGCGCGCGACGTATAGCGGGTCGAGCGTGAGCGGTCCGCCGCGGCGGTCGAGCAGCCGTTGCGGCAAGCGCGCGATCAAGCGCGGATGATTGACCGGGATGCAGCCGTGCACCGCGATGGTGCAGGCGCTGCCGCTGGAGGCGCCGGCGCCGGGCGCGTTGCCGTCCACCAGCACCACGCGATGGCCGCCTCGCCGCAGCCACAACGCGCAGCAGATGCCGACGATGCCGGCGCCGACCACCGCGATGCGCTGCGCGTCGGCGATGCGCTGGCCGTCGTCGGCGATCAAGACAGATCGATGGCGTGCGCCTTGAGGTCGGCGAAGTCGACGATGCGCAACGCGCTTTCATGCGTCGCGCGCATCACCACCCGCGGCGCGGCGCCGGCCTCGAACGCCTCGCGCCAACGCGCCGCGCACAAGCACCAGCGATCGCCCTCCTTCAACCCGGGAAACTGAAACTGCGACACCGACGTCGACAAGTCGTTGCCGCGCGCCTTGCTGAAGGCGAGGAACGCGTCGGTGGCGACGATGCAAACGGTATGCGAGCCGACATCCTGCGGCCCGGTCTCGCAACAGCCGCTGCGCGTGAAGCCGGTCTTCGGCGACATCGAGCAAACCTCCAACGGCTCGCCCAAGACGCTTTGCTGATTTTTCGGCCAGTTCATCGAATATCGGTCGGCGACGATGCGAGGATTCGCGACGGCGCGGACCGGGATTGTATGCGCTTCACGACGGTTTTGCACGACGCGGGGGCGGGTGATTGGCGACGGCGACGTCGCCGGTGTTCGGCTTCCGGTTGCTTTGGATTGCGTTCGGCGGAATCTTAACCGCGTGCTTGCGTAGCGGACGATTGGCGACAACGACGTCGCTGATGTTCGGCTCCGATTGCTTTGGATTGTGTTCGGCGGAGTTTGAATCGCGCGCTTGCGCCACGAGCAATCGGCGACAACGACGTCGCTGATATTCGGCTTCTGGTTGCTTAGGTTGCGCTCGACGGAATCTTAACCGCACGTCGCGCTCGCTACGCCAGCATCGCGCCTTCGTGCGTCAGCAGCCATGACTTGCGGTGGACGCCGCCGGCGTAGCCGCGCAGCGAGCCGTCGGCGCCGATGACGCGGTGGCAGGGGACGATGATCGAGATCGGGTTGCGCGCGTTCGCGCTGGCGGCGGCGCGCACCGCGCTTGGGCGATTGAGGCGTTGCGCCAACTGCTGATACGAGATCGTGCGGCCGACCGGGATGCGGCGCAGGCCGCGCCACACCGCGCGCTGGAAGTCGGTGCCGCCGGAGTTGATCGCGACGCCGTCAAACGCATTCCAGTCGCCGGCGAAATACGCGTCCAGCCGAGCGCGCAAGCCGAGCGCGTCGGGCGCGTCGGCGAGGCGGAAGCGGCGATAGCGCGCGCGCAGCAGTTTGTCCAAGCGTTGCGCGTTGTCGGCGAAGTCGAGATAGCACAACTCCGCGCCGTCGGCGATGATGACGATTTCGCCGAGCGGGCTTTGGTAGCGATCTTGATGTAGCGTTTTCATGCTCGTCGTTCGGTGGTGGGTGATTGTTGCGCGGTGGCGGATGATCGCCGCGCGCTCGCAGGCCGTCGTCGTCGCGCATCAACGCCCGCGCGGCGTGTTCGGTGCGACTGGCGCAGCGCGCTTGGCGACTGGCGGAAGTGGCGGCGGAAGGTGTCGTTGAACTGGCGGATGCTGCCGAAGCCGGTAGCGTGGGCGATGTCGGCCATCGGCCGCGCGCTGTCGGTGATCAACCGCTTGGCGAGCAGAACGCGCCGCGCGATCTCGACTTCCTTCGGGCTGGCGCCGACGTGGCGCGCGAACAGATCGCGCAGGTAGCGCTCGCCGATGCCGAGCCGCGCCGCCAACTCGCCGATGCTGTGCTGCGCGAGCGCGCCTTGCTCGATCAGCCGCAACGCGCGCGCCACCGTGGTGGCGACGCCGTTCCACGCCGGACTGTGCGGCGCGGTCTCCGGACGGCAGCGCAGGCAGGGCCGGAACCCGGCGCGCATCGCCGCCGCCGCCGACGGGAAGAACTGGCAGTTGCGCCGCTTCGGGCGAACCGCCGGGCAGACCGGCCGGCAGAAGATGCCGGTGCTGGTGACGCCGGTGAAGAATCTTCCATCGTAGTCGCGGTCGCGCCGCGACAGCGCGGCGTAGCAAGTGTCGAAGTCCAAGTCCATGCCGATGAGTATAGCCGGAAATCCCACGCCGTCTGGCGGAAAACGGCGCTCGACTGCGGCGCGGAAGTGAGCGCGGCTTGTGGGTGCGGTCACTTCGTCATTGCCGCCAAGTGAACGCGCCTTTCGGGCGCGCTACGCGAACGGAAAATCGCTCGCCGCGGTTTTTCCCGCTCTTTTCTTTTGCCGTCATTGCTCGTATCGTCCCTGATACTCGCCCTTCGGGCTCGCTACCGCTCGCGAAAAAACGCTCCAAGCGTTTTTTTCGCGCAACCATCTCCCCCGCCATCATTACCGCCACCACCTCCCCCCGCCGTCATTCCCGCAGTCTTTAAGCGGGAATCCATCGCTCGCGGCAGCGAGTGAAGCAAGCCGAAGGCTTGCTGGTTGTTGGTGCGAACGAAGTCGCGCGGGTTTGTTCGCACCACCCCGCCAAACCGAACATTGCCATCCGTGGCAAATGGATTCCCCGCATCCCTGCGGGAATGACGGCAAAAGAGTGAGCACGCCCAGCGGGCGCGTTTGTGTTGCACTCGCGCAAGCGAGCCTTTTGCTTTGCGCCCGCGTGCGACTCAATTAATCCCCGGCACCGGAAATCTCTTGCAGAATGCGATCACTTCGCGATGCAGTTCGTTCAACGCGGCTTCGTCGTCGCGTTTGTCGATCGCCGACAGCATGAACGCGGTCAGTTGCTCCATCTCGGGCTGCTTCATGCCGCGCGTGGTCACCGCCGGCGTGCCGAGGCGGATGCCGGACGGGTCGAGCGGCTTGCGCGGGTCGTCGGCGATGACGTTCTTGTTCAAGGTGATGCCGATGCGGTCGAACAACTCTTCGGCTTGTTGGCCGGTGACATCCCACGAACGCACGCAGTCGATCAGCAGCAAGTGGTTGTCGGTGCCGCCGGTAATCAATCTCGCGCCGTGGCGCATGAAGCAGTCGGCCATGTGCTTGGCGTTGACCACGATCTGCTTGGCGTAGTCGCGGAACTCAGGTCTCAACGCCTCCTTGAACGCAACCGCCTTGGCCGCGACCATCTGCATGATCGGGCCGCCTTGGAAACCGGGGAAGACCGACTGATCGATCTTCTTGCCGAGCGCCGCCTCGCGGCTCAGGATCAAGCCGCCGCGCGGGCCGCGCAAGGACTTGTGCGTGGTGCTCAGGATCACGTCGAAGCCGTCCTCGAACGGGCTGCGCACCGCGCCGCCGGCGATCAGCCCGGCGATGTGCGCCATGTCGGCGACCGCATACGCGCCGACTTCGTCGGCGATCGCCTTCATCCGCGCGTAGTCCAACTCGCGCGGATACGCCGAGAAGCCGGCGAGGATCATCTTCGGCTTCTCGCGCAACGCGACTTCGCGCATCGCGTCGTAGTCGATCTCGCCGGTGTCGATGTCCTTCATCTTGTATCGGACGAAGTTGAAGATCTTGGTGATGTAGGTGACCGGATGGCCGTGGGTCAGATGACCGCCGTGGCTCAAGTCCATGCCGAGCACGCAGTCGCCGGGCTGCAGCAGCGCGAAGTAGGTGGCGACATTCGCCGGCGCGCCGGCATGCGGCTGCACGTTGGCGTGGCCGGCGTCGAACAACTTCTTGGCGCGCTCGATCGCGATCGTCTCGACTTGGTCGGCGAAAGTCTGCCCGCCGTAATAGCGCCGCCCGGGATAGCCCTCGGAGTATTTGTTGTTGAACACCGAGCCCATGGTCTCCATCACCGCCGCCGAGATGTAGTTCTCCGACGGGATCAGTTCAACGCCCTCGACCTGGCGCTTCATCTCGCCGATCACGGCGGCGTGGATGTCGGGGTCGGCGGCTTTCAGCGAGTCATAGACGGGCATGGCGATTTCCGGTGTGGATTGCGGTGGTTGCGGATAAGGTTGCGCAACAACGTTGCGGACAACGTGGACGGTCCGGCTGCGGCGCGGATTCTACCGCAACGCCGGCGGGGTTTGCAAAGCAGCGCGCCGGCGGTGAAAGCAGCGTGTCAACCGCGAAAGCAGCGCGCGAACGCATCGAAGCGATTTTCGGCAAGCGCGCGGCGGATGCGCTGCATCAGGCGTTGGTAATAGTGGATGTTGTGCAGCGAACACAGGCGCGCGCCGAGCATTTCGTTGTTGTGGGCGAGGTGGCGCAGATACGCGCGCGAGTAGTTGCGGCAAGTCGGGCAGTCGCAACTCGGGTCGAGCGGCGCGTCGTCGATGCGATGCGCGGCGTTGCGTATCTTGACCACGCCGTCGGCGGTGTATAGCCAGCCGTTGCGCGCGTTGCGCGTCG
>JBPCXC010000304.1:0-3998 GCA_051008875.1 bacterium | reverse complement strand
GCGCATGAGCGGCGCGCCGCGCAACCTCGCGATGCGCTGGCTGTCGCGCCCAGCGAGCGAGACCCAAGTCACCCACGGCGCACGGCTGTGGCTGTATCTGCTTGCCGGGCTGATCATCGTGTTCCTGATCATCCCGACTCTGATCGTGATACCGATGTCGTTCTCCGACTCGCAGTATCTGGAGTTCCCGCCGAGCAACTGGTCGGTGCGGTGGTATGGCAACTACTTCGGCTCGAACGAATGGATGACCGCCACTTGGGTCTCGATCAAAGCCGCGCTGCTGACCGTGATCGTGATCACCCCGATCGCGACCATGGCGGCGTACGGACTGTATGTCTCCGACTTGAAGGCCGCGCGCTACGTCTTCGTGCTGCTGATCACGCCGATGATGGTGCCGGTGATCCTGATCGCCATCGGCGTGTTCTTCGCCTACACCCGGCTGCATCTGAACAACACCATGCTCGGCCTGGTGCTGGCGCATTCCGCGCTGGCGCTGCCGATGTCGCTGATCGTGATCAGCGCCGGGCTGCGCGGCTACGACATGAATCAAGAGCGCGTCGCGCGCAGCCTCGGCGCGTCCCGGCTGCGCGCGTTCATGGTCGTCACCCTGCCGCAAATCAGATTCTCGGTCATCACCGGCGCGCTGCTCGCGTTCATCGTCTCGTTCGACGAAGTCATCGTCGCGCTGTTCATCTCCGGCCGCGACCTGTCCACCATCACCCGCAGCATGTTCCTCGCCCTGCGCGACCAAATCGATCCGACCATCGCGGCGATCTCGACCATCATGATCCTGATCACCACCGCCGCCTTGATCATCGCCCGCACCTTCGGCCAGTCGGCGCAGGACGAATCCTAGGCGCATCAGCGCGGTGCTATACTGCGCCCGTTTCATACGATCAGCGATCAGCAGGAAAGAACCATGCTCACCGCCTACTCCGAGCAACATGCCCTGCGCGATGCCAAGACCGAGTTGTACAACGGCGAGTTGGTGGCGCCGTTCGAATGTCCGCTGCGGGTTGAGTATGTATTGCGGCAAGTCCGCGAGGTCGGGCTTGGCGAGGTGATTGCGCCGCAGGACTTCGGCATCGAAAAAATTTGCCGCTTGCATCATCCCGAGTACATCGAGTTTTTGCGCACCGCGTGGGCGCAATGGCAGGCGAGCGGCGCAAAAGGCGAGGCAATTCCGACTTCATTCCCGGTGCGCGGCATGCAACAGCGCGCGCCGCGGCACATCGACGGCAAGATCGGCTACTACGCGCTGGCGGCGGAGACTTCGATTTGCGACGGCACTTGGGAGGCCGCGCTTGCCAGCGCGAATGTCGCGCTGACCGCGCAGCAAAGAATCGGCGGCGGCGAAGCGGCCGCGTTCGCCCTGTGCCGTCCGCCCGGCCACCACGCCGCGGCGGATTTATACGGCGGCTATTGTTTCGTCAACAACGCCGCCATCAGCGCGCAGGCGTTTCTCGACCAAGGCGCGGCGCGGGTTGCGATTTTGGATGTGGATTTCCATCACGGCAACGGCACCCAATCGCTTTTCTATCGGCGCAACGATGTGCTGTTCGTCTCGCTGCACGGCGAGCCGCAGCATGCGTTCCCCTATTTCCTCGGCTATCGCGACGAGACCGGCGACGGCGACGGCGCGGGCTTCAACGTCAACTACCCGATGCCGCCGAACACCGCATGGGGCGCCTGGGGCGCGGCGCTCGGCGATGCTTGCAAGCGCATCCGCGAATTCGCCCCGGATGCGCTGGTGGTCTCGCTCGGCGTGGATGCGTATGAGCACGACCCGATCTCCTTCTTCAAGTTGAGCAGCGACGATTTCTCCCGCTGCGGCGGCGCGATCGGCGCGCTCGGCGTGCCGACTTTGTTCGTCATGGAAGGCGGCTACGCGGTGCGCGAAATCGGCGTCAACACGGTGAATGTGCTGAGCGGATTTCATCAACGTTGATCGGCGCAACGATATGATCGAGTTGAACGCCATCAGCAAGACCTTCGGCACCGATGCGGTGGCGTTGAATCAAGTGTCGTTCACGGTCGCGGAAAACGAGTTCTTCACCTTGCTCGGTCCGTCCGGCTGCGGCAAGACGACGCTGCTTCGAATCATCGCCGGCTTCGAGTTCTGCGACGGCGGCGGCGTTCGGCTCGATGGCGACGACCTTTCCCCGCTGCCGCCGGAGAAGCGCCCGGTGAACACCGTGTTCCAGAACTACGCGCTGTTCCCGCACATGAGCGTGCTGCGCAACGTCGCCTTCGGCATGGAGATGCGCGGCGCCGAGCGCGCCGAAGCCGCCGCCGCCGCGCAGCGGATGCTGCGCTCGGTCATGCTCGACGAATTCGCCGACAGATTTCCGGCGCAACTCTCCGGCGGACAACAGCAGCGCGTGGCATTGGCGCGCGCATTGATCAACCAGCCGCGCGTGTTGCTGCTCGACGAGCCGCTTTCGGCGCTCGACTTCAAGTTGCGCAAGACCATGCGCATCGAGTTGAAGCGCCTGCAGCGCGAGACCGGCATCACCTTTATTTTCGTCACCCACGACCAAGAAGAAGCGCTGGCGATGTCCGACCGGATTGCGGTGATGCGCGCCGGCGAAGTACGCCAAATCGGAGCGCCGATGGACATCTATGAAAAACCCGCCGACCGATTCGTCGCCGACTTCATCGGCGAGACCAACTTCCTGACGGGACGCGTCGAGTCGACCGACGGCGACGGATTGCGCGTGACCTTGCGCGACGGAACCGCGTTGTCGGCGCAAAGCCACGCAGCGGGCGCAAGCGGCGCGGTCACGCTTGCGATTCGCCCGGAGCGCGTGACCTTGTCGGCGGCGGCGGATCAAACCAACGTGGTCGGGAAAGTCGGCGAAGTCGTCTATCAAGGCAACACCACGCGCTATCAAGTCGCGCTGCGCAGCGGCGACACCATCGCCGCGCTTACGACCAACGCCGCCGCCGACACCGCGCGCCTCAAAGCCGGCGACGACGTCGGTGTGCGCTTCGAGCCGCGCTCGCTGTGGGTGCTGCGCGAATGAAGCGGCTGATTAATTTCAGTCTGCCGCCGCTGTGGTCGGCCGGGCCGGCGACGCTGGTGCTGGCGGTGTTCTTCATCGTGCCGATATTGATCATCGCGCTGTATTCGCTGATGGAAGCGGACGCGTACGGCGGCGTGCACAACGCCTTCAGCACCGATGCGTATGTGCAGTTTTTGTTCGTGCGCGACTGGGACGGCAATCTGCAGTTCGATCTGTCCTATCTGAAGATTTTCTGGCGTTCATTCGCGCTGGCGGCGGCGGCCACCGCGCTATGTCTTGCGGCGGCGTTTCCGGCGGCGTATTTCATCGCCACGCAGCCGCCGCAGCGGCGCGGGATTCTGCTGCTGCTGATCACCGTGCCGTTCTGGGCCAACCTGCTGGTGCGAACCTATTGCTGGGTGCTGATTCTGCGCGACAGCGGACTGGTCAACGGCTGGCTGGCGGCGTTCGACTTGATCTCCGCGCCGTTGCCGTTGATGTACACCAACGGCGCGATTCTGGTTGGACTCACCTACACCTATCTGCCGTTCATGGTGCTGCCGATTTACGCCTCGCTGGAAAAAACCGACTGGCGGCTGATCGAAGCCTCGCGCGATTTATACGCCAACTATCGGCAAACTTTGCTGCGCGTGGTCTTCCCGCTTGCGCGCCCCGGCGTCATCGCCGGCTGCATCATGGTGTTCATTCCCTCGCTCGGCGCCTTCATCGCGCCCAACCTGCTCGGCGGCGGACAAAACCTGATGATCGGAAGTTTGATCCAACTGCAATTCTCATCTTCGCGCAACTGGCCGTTCGGCGCGGCGAGCGCGCTGATTCTGCTCGCGTTCGTGCTGTTGCTGCTATATCTGTGGCGACGGCGCAGCGATGCCGATTCGATATGGTGAGCGCATCGCAATCATCGCGCATGCCCGGCTTCGGCGCGTGGACTTGGGGCTTCTATGCCTTCCTGTACCTGCCGATCATCATCCTGAT
>JBPCXC010000303.1:0-2215 GCA_051008875.1 bacterium | reverse complement strand
GCGTCGGCGACCGCGGCCAACGCCCGTTGCGTCGCGTCGGCGTCGGCCGCGCCGGCGTATCTTCCGGTGTGCAGTTCGATCGCCGGCGCGCCGACTTCGGCGCTGGCGTCGATCTGCCGCGGGTCGGGGTCGATGAACAGCGACGCGCGGACGCCCGCTTCGTTCAACGCGGCGATCAAGTCGGCGACTTGATCGCGCTTGGCGATCACATCCAGCCCGCCTTCGGTGGTCAGTTCGACGCGACGCTCGGGCACGATGCAGGCGTCGGCCGGCTTCACCCGCAATGCGATCGCGCGCATCTCGTCGGTCGCCGCCATCTCCATGTTGAGTTTGGTGCGCGCGCACGCGGCCATGCGTTCGATGTCGCTCTCGATCACATGGCGGCGATCCTCGCGCAGGTGCATGGTGATGCCGTCGGCGCCGGCGCGCTCGGCCTGCAGCGCGATCTCGACCGGGTCGGGGTAGTCGGTGCCGCGCGCTTGGCGGATGGTGGCGACGTGATCGACATTGACGCCGAGCAGGATCTCGCCGCGCCGGCGGTTGCTATTTTGGCGCGGGCGGTTGCGCTTTTGGTTGTGCCTGGCGGTCATGGCGATTTCCGAAAATGGCGTGGACGCGGTAGAATGCGCACGCAATCATCGCGGAATGCCGCGAAGTCGGGCGCGTCGGCGAATGCTACTTTCGGCGGAACTCTCGGCGCGAAAAACACTCTATCGGTTCAGTCAATTATACCGGAGCGAACATGAAACCAACGCGAAACCATGCCATCGTCGGCGTCGGCTTGATCGCCGTCGCCGCCGCCGTCTGGCTGTGGGCGCAAAGCGAGCAGCCGCTGCGCGACGCCCAAGCCGGCAACCAACTCGAAGCCGCGACCGCCACCGGCGACTCCGCCGGCTTGCTCGGCGCATCCGCGGTCGCGACCTTCGCCGGCGGCTGCTTCTGGTGTACCGAATCGACCTTCGAGAAACTCGACGGCGTCAACGAAGTGGTCTCCGGCTACACCGGCGGCAACACCGACAATCCGACTTATCCGCAAGTCGGCGCCGGCGGCACCGGCCACACCGAGGCGGTGCAGATTCATTACGACCCCGATCGCATCTCCTATCAAGCGCTGCTGCATCACTTATGGCGCGAGATCGATCCGACCGACGCCGGCGGGCAGTTCGTCGATCGCGGCGACATGTATCGCCCGGCGATCTATTATCACGACGCGCGCGAAAAGGAGTTGGCGATCGCCTCGCGCGACGCGCTCGCCGCGTCGGGTCGATTCGACAAGCCGATCACAATCGAGATCGCCGCGGCGCAGCCGTTCCACAAGGCCGAGCATTATCATCAGGACTACTACAAGACCAACCCGTATCGCTACAAGATCTATCGCCACGGCTCCGGCCGCGACCAGTTCCTGCAGCGCGTCTGGGGCGATGCGTTGCATGCGAAATACACGCCTGATGAAACCGATAGCGCGGATGAAAACGACGCCGCGAACGACGCGCAAGCCGATGCGCTCGGCGCGAAATACCGCAAGCCGGAGACGCTCGAGATCAAGCAACGGCTGAACAGTTTGCAATACAACGTCACCCAGCAGGACGCCACCGAGCCGCCGTTCCGGAATGAATATTGGGACCGCAAGGACGACGGAATCTATGTGGATATCGTCTCCGGCGAGCCGCTGTTCTCGTCCACCGACAAGTACAAGTCCGGCACCGGCTGGCCGAGTTTCACCAAGCCGATCGACGATCATTTCATCGTGCGCAAGGAGGACTACAAACTCATATTCCCGCGCGTCGAAGTGCGCAGCAAATACGGCGACTCGCATCTCGGCCACTTGTTCAACGACGGTCCCGCGCCGACCGGCATGCGCTATTGCATCAACTCGGCCTCGCTGCGCTTCGTCGCCGCAACGGAGTTGGCGCAGCACGGCTACGGCGAATACAGCGCGTTGTTCGAGTAAAACTTAAGTCGATGACGCGCGGCTTGCGTCGCTTTCACCAAGCGGCGACGAACCTTATGCGCGCGGACTCCAGTCGGCGCGCTGCCTGACCGCCTCGAACAAGAACAGCCCGGCGGCGACCGCGACATTCAAACTGGCGACCGCGCCGGCCATCGGAATGCGCGCCAGGCAGTCGCATTGCGCGCGCGTCAAGCGGCGCAGTCCGCGCCCCTCGCCGCCGGCGACGATGGCGATGTCGGCGGTCAAGTCCACTTCGTACAACGC
>JBPCXC010000302.1:0-3479 GCA_051008875.1 bacterium | reverse complement strand
GCACCGCGCGCACGATTCGCTCGACCGGCAGCGGCTCGCCGATCACGCCGGTCGAAGCCGCCAGCACTTGCTCGGCGCGGCAGTTGATCTCGGCGGCGACCGCCTCGCAAGTCGCGCGCACATGCCGCGCGCCGACGTCGCCGGTGAAGGCGTTGGCGTTGCCGGCGTTGACGATCAATGCGCGCGCTTCATCCGCGGAATCGAGTCGCCGCCGGCACCACAGCACCGGCGCGGCGGCGGTCGCCGAGCGGGTCAGCACGCCGGCGACGACGGTTTGCGGCGACAACGCCGCCAGCATCAAGTCGTCGCGTCCGCGGTATTTGACGCCGGTCTCGATCGCGCCCAAGCGCACGCCATCGAGCGGCGCGAGCGCGGGGAAATCGGTCGGCGCGAGCGGTGACTTTTTCATTGCGTTCGATGCGAGCGAGAGTCGCGTGGCTTATTCATGCCCACACCAAAAGCAAGCAAGCCTTCGGCTTGCCTCACTCGCTTGCGCGAGTGTGGATTCCCGCTTAACAGACTGCGGGAATGACGGCGGGGGGAGGTGGTCACGCGCAAGCGCGGCGCGAGGTTTGCGTGAACAAAACGCATCAACAACAACCCGCTCGCGCGCTCACAGTTTGCCGTGGCATTGCTTGTACTTCTTCCCCGACCCGCACGGGCACGCATCGTTGCGGCCGATCTTCTTGGTCTTGCGCACGAACGGGCGGTCGCTGGTGATCATGCTGACGCGCGGCGCCGGACGGCCGGCGCGACCGGCGTCGCCGTCGGTCGCATCGCCGCGCGTCGGCGCATCGGCGGTGGCGGCGTCCGGCTCGGCGTGGATGAAGTTCATCGACTGCTGACGGCGCGCCTCCAGTTCGGCGATCTCCTGCTCGCTCGGCAAGTGGAACTTCGCCAGCATCGAGATCACGCCGAACTTCACGTTCTCCAGCATCGCGGTGAACATCTCGAACGCCTCGCGCTTGTATTCCTGCTTCGGATTCTTCTGCGCGTAGCCGCGCAGGTGGATGCCCTGGCGCAAATGATCCATGTTGAACAGATGCTCCTTCCACTGCTCGTCGAGCACCTTCAGCATCACCGCCTTCTCGAAGTGGCGCATGCCGTCGGCGCCGATGCGCCGCTCCTTGTCCGCCATCGCCTCGTCCACCGCATCGAAGATGCGCCGGCGCAGACTCTCCTCGTGCAACTCGTCGTCGCCGGCAAGCCATTCGCCAAGCGGCAACTTCAAGCCGAAGCCGGACTCCAACTCCTGCTCCAACGCCGGCACGTCCCATTGCTCCTCCAGCGTGTTCGGCGCGATGCCGCGATCGACCACCTGCTCGACCGCCTCGCGGCGGGCGTGCACGATGTGCTCGGAGATGTCGTCGCGCTCCATCAGCATATTGCGCTGCTGATAGATCACCTTGCGCTGCTCGTTGGCGACGTCGTCGTATTCGAGCAACTGCTTGCGCGCGTCGAAGTTATGTCCCTCGACCTTCATCTGCGCGTTCTCGATCGCGCGCGACACCCACGGATGCTCGATCGCCTCGCCCTGCTCCATGCCGAGTTTCTGCATCAACGCGGCGATGCGCTCGGAGCCGAAGATGCGCATCAAACTATCCTCCAGCGACAAGTAGTAGCGACTCGATCCGGGGTCGCCCTGACGGCCACAGCGTCCGCGCAACTGGTTGTCGGCGCGGCGCGATTCGTTGCGCTCGGTGCCGAGCACGTGCAGTCCGCCGGCGGCGATCACTTCGCCGTGGCGCGCCTCCCATTCGCCACGCGCGCGCGCGATCTTTTCGTCGTCGGCGGCGGCGTCGTTTCCATCACCGTCGGCGAGGGCGGCGAGTTCGAGTTCGAGGTTGCCGCCGAGCACGATGTCGGTGCCGCGACCGGCCATGTTGGTGGCGATCGTGACCGCGCCGGGGCGGCCGGCTTCGGCGATGATCTGCGCTTCTTCGGCGTGGTGCTTGGCGTTCAGCACCTTGTGCGCGGTGTCGCTTTGGCGCAGCCGCGCCGACAGCCGCTCGGACGACTCGATCGATGCGGTGCCGACCAGCACCGGCTGGCTGCGCGCGCGGCATTCGCCGATGCCTTCGATGATCGCCTCGAACTTCTCGGCTTCGGTGCGATAGACCAAGTCGGCGGCGTCGTCGCGGATCATCGGCTGGTTGGTCGGGATCACCACCACCTCCAGACCGTAGATCTGCAAGAACTCCGGCGACTCGGTGTCGGCGGTGCCGGTCATGCCGGCGAGGGTTTGATACAGGCGGAAATAGTTTTGGAAGGTGATCGACGCCAGCGTCTGATTCTCCTGCTGGATGGTCACGCCCTCCTTCGCCTCGACCGCTTGATGCAGCCCGTCCGACCACCGTCGCCCCGGCATCATCCGACCGGTGAACTCATCGACGATGATGATCTGATCGTCGCGCACGATATAGGCGACGTCGCGCTGGAACAGATGATGCGCGCGCAACGCCGCATACAAGTGATGGATCAGCGCGATGTTGCCGATCTCGTACAGACTGCCGCCCTCGGGCAGCAAGCCGTCGTCCACCAGCAACTTCTCGGCGACCTCGTGCCCCTGCTCGGTCAGCGACACTTGGCGGGTCTTCTCGTCCACGCTGAAGTCGCCCGGCGCGTCGTGGTCGTCGTCCCGGTCCGGTTGCTCTTGCTGCTGCTGACGCTGCAGGCGCGGCGCGATTTGATTCAGGCGCGCATACAAACTGGTGCTCTCCTCCGCCGGTCCGGAGATGATCAGCGGCGTGCGCGCCTCGTCGATCAAGATCGAGTCGACCTCGTCGACGATGGCGAAGCCGAGTCCGTTCTGGAATCGATCGTCGGCGGTGAACGCCATGTTGTCGCGCAAATAGTCGAAGCCGAACTCGTTGTTGGTGCCGTACACGATGTCGCATTGATACGCCGCGCGCTTGTCCGCCGGGTCTTGTCCGGCGCGGATGACGCCGACGCTGAGTCCGAGGAAGCGGAAGATCGCGCCCATCCATTCGGCGTCGCGTCCGGCGAGATAGTCGTTGACGGTGACGATGTGCACCGCCGAGCCGGCGACCGCGTTCAAGTACGCCGGCAGCGTCGCCACCAGCGTCTTGCCCTCGCCGGTCTTCATCTCGGCGATCTTGCCCTGGTCGAGCACCACGCCGCCGACCAGTTGCACATCGAAATGACGCAGCCCGAGGGTGCGCACCGACGCCTCGCGCACCACCGCGAACGCCTCCTCGAGCAACGACGCCTTGCTCGCGCCGTCGCGCGCGCGCGCGCGCAACGCATCGGTGTTCGCCGCCAACTCTTGGTCGCTCAACGCCGACAAGCCGGACTCGAGCGCGTTGATGCGCGCCACCGTCTTGCCGATGTTGCGCAGCAGCCGCTGGTTGCGGTCGCCGAAGACTTTTTTCAGGGTGCTTTGCAGCATCAATTTCGATGCGGTTTAGTTAGTGCTACGCCGACTGGACGTGCGGATTCGCGTCGGCGGATTATGCCAG
>JBPCXC010000301.1:0-2042 GCA_051008875.1 bacterium | reverse complement strand
GTCCTGCGCCGCGCGCTCGAGTTCTTCGGCTATCGCGTGCGCCATGTGATCAACATCACCGACGTCGGCCACTTGACCTCGGACGGCGACACCGGCGAGGACAAGATCGAAAAGGGCGCGCGCCGCGCCGGCAAGAGCGCGTGGGAGATCGCGCAGTTGTACACCTTCGCCTTCCAAGACGACTTGCGACAACTGAATGTGCTCGAGCCGACGCTGTGGTGCCGCGCGACCGATCACATCGCCGAGCAAATCCGCGACATCGAGACGATCGAGCGGCGCGGCTTCACTTACCGCACCTCCGACGGGATTTACTTCGACACCTCCAAACTGCCGTCGTATGGCAAATTGGCGCGCCTCGATGTCGCCGGACTCGCCGCCGGCGCGCGCGTCGCCCTCGGCGAAAAACGGCGCGCGACCGACTTCGCGCTGTGGAAGTTCAGCCCGCCGGATCAGATGCGGCAGATGGAATGGGACAGCCCGTGGGGCATCGGCTTCCCCGGCTGGCACATCGAATGCTCGGCGATGGCGGTCGAATATCTCGGGCGTAAGTTCGACATCCACTGCGGCGGCAAAGACCACATCCCGGTGCATCATTGCAACGAGATCGCCCAAGCCGAAGTCTGCCACGGCAGCACCCTCGCCAACTTCTGGATGCACGGCTATTTCCTCGAAGTCGAGCAGTCCAAGATGTCCAAGTCCGACGGCGAGTTCCTGCGCCTCAAGCGCCTGACCGAACGCGGCTACGACCCGCTCGACTACCGCTATCTATGCCTGACCGCGCATTACCGCAGCGACCTGAAGTTCACCTGGGAAAGCCTCGACGCCGCCGCCGCCGCGCTCGCTCGCTTGCGCGCGCAGATGCATTCGTGGGGCGATGCGGATGACGGTGACGACCGTGACGCCGACGCCGATGACGGCGATAATGACGATGACGGCGGTGACGGCGATAACGACGATGACGACGACCAAGCGACCGCGCCGGACGAAGCCACCGCGGCGGCGTTCCGCGCGCAAATCGGCGACGACCTGAACACCGCGAAAGGGCTGGCGGTGCTGTGGCGGCTGGCGAAAAGCGACCTCGCGCCGCCGATCAAACGCGCCACCGCACTACACCTCGACCGCGTCCTCGGCCTCGACCTCGCCAACTGGCGCCCGCACCAAATCGAAGTCCCCGACGAAGTCGCCGAACTAATGCGCCGCCGCGCCCACGCCCGCCACTCACACGACTGGGCCGAAGCCGACCGCCTACGCAACGAAATCCACGCGCGCGGCTATGAAATCGACGATTCGACCAACAGCAGCACGATTTCCCGACGACGAACATCGTGATGGTTGGTCGGAAAGCATAAGGCTCGTTTACACTCGTATCATAAAAACGTGAGAGAAGGGGGCGTTGGTGTTGCGCGAGCGTAGCGAGTCACTTCTTGCCGTCATTGCGCGCATCGTCCCTGATATTCACCCTTTGGGCTCGTTGCGATCGCGAAAAAACACTCCCGGCGTTTTTTCCCGCAACCACCTCCTCCGCCGCCATTCCCGCAAAAATCCTCCCCCTGCCGTCATTCCCGCAGGGATGCGGGGAATCCATTTGCCATGGATGGCAATTTGGACTTTGGCGGGGCGGCGTGAGCAAGCCCGCGCGACTTCGTTCGCACCAACAGCCAGCAAGCCTTCGGCTTGCCTCACTCGCTTGCGCGATTGTGGATTCCCGCTGAACAGACTACGGGAATGACGGCAGGGGGAGGGTTTTTGCGCTCTTTCGTTTCTGCTTTTTTTGCGCGCCCGAAGGGCGCTCTCACTTGCGGTCGGCGTGGCGCGCCGTCACCAATTAACTTCCGCGTTCAATCGTATTCCGGTGTTGCTTTTCGCGGCGTCGGGTTGTTGGCGGTATGCCTCCAAGCCCATCTCGAGCGGCAGGTTGCGCCAGATCAACTTGCCGCCGAAGCGCAAGTCGCGGCTGGCTTGGGACAGTCCGAAGCCGCCGTACGGCGTCAGCATGCCGTCGCCGACGGCGAAGCCGTAGCGGATCTCGCCGTCCATCTTCG
>JBPCXC010000300.1:0-1167 GCA_051008875.1 bacterium | reverse complement strand
CTGTAGGGCACCCCCCCCCCCTTCCTTTCTTTTTTGTCGTGCGCTTACCGCGCCCCCCTTCCTCTCCCCCCCCCACCGCGACCGCAGGCGTGCTCGTTGAAGCGCATCACGTTGTGCATCGGCATGTCGCCGCCGATGCGCGCGACGTATCGCGCGCCGTCGTCCTCGATCAGATAGTTGCGATTGCTCAAGCCGCCGGGCAGCGGCACCGGCGCGACCGCGCCGCGCCAGCACGGCAGATGCGCGGCGCGCGCGAGCGGGTCGTCGTTGCGGTCGGCGGATTCCATCGCGCGATTATCGCCGAGTCCGCAGGTAAACCGGAAACCGCGGCTTGCCGTTGCGCGTCACGCCGTAGTGCTTGAAGGTGATCACGCTGCCGATCGCCGGCGGCCGCGCGCGCAAGCGGTCGCTGAAGCCGGTGCCGATGCGCACCATCGCGCCGCCGGGAATCTTGTCGTTGGTTATCTTGTCGGCGATCATCTTGTCGTTGATCTTGTCGTTGTTGATCTTGTCGTCATCAATTTTCTTGTCGTTTATTTTCGTGTTGTTGATCTTCTTGTCGTCAATCAGTTCGCAACGCAACGCGCCCATCTGTCCGGTGTATTTCCCTTTGCCCGGCAGGATCTCGCGCACCACGCATTCGGCGTCGTCATGCGTCTTGACCTTCAGCGCGTCGGCCAATCTTCCGCTTCGATACGGCGCGTCGGGATTGCGCGCGACCGCGCCTTCGCCGCCGCCGGCGTTGACTTCGGCGAGGTATGCGCGCAGATGCGCGGGCGACTCGATCGGAGTCTGCGCGATGACATACAGATGCGGCGGGGGCGACGGATGCGCGCGCAGATAATCCTCCAGCACCGCCAATCGTTGCAGCAACCCGCCGGCTTGATGCGGCACTTCGAAGATGTGATAGCCGACTTGCGACCAGCGCGCGTCCGGCTGGTGGCGGCGCACGATCGAGACGATGCTCTCGAAGTCGCCGCGCCGAGTCCACAACTCGCCGTCGAGCGCGAACCGCGGCAAGCCGCGCGTGAACCACGCCGGCGCATGCAGCGTCGCGCCGCCGCGGCTGCGCAGTCGCTCGCCGTCCCACAACGCGCGCACGCCGTCGAGTTTTTCGCTCATCACCCAGCCGGCGACCGGCTGCGTGCCGTCATAGGTCTGCAGCAG
>JBPCXC010000299.1:0-15540 GCA_051008875.1 bacterium | reverse complement strand
CATCCAAGTCGAGCGCGTGCGCGACGACTTGCAGCGTGGCGCGGTGGCGGTGGTCGCCGGCTTCCAGGGAGTCGATCAGGACAACAACATCACCACCCTCGGGCGCGGCGGCTCCGACACCACCGCGGTGGCGATGGCGGTCGCGCTGAAGGCGGACGAATGCCGCATCTACACCGACGTCGACGGCGTTTACACCGCCGACCCGAAGATCGTCGCCGACGCTCGCCGCCTCGACCGGCTGACCTTCGAGGAGATGCTCGAACTCTCCGGCGCCGGCGCCAAAGTACTGCAGATCCGCGCGGTCGAGTTCGCCGGCAAGTACAATGTGCCATTGCGCGTGCTGTCGTCGTTCGAGCGCGGCGCCGGCACGCTCATCACCGAAGAGATCACTCATGAGGACAACACGATGGAGCAACCGCTGATTTCCGGCATCGCCTACAACCGCGACGAAGCCAAGGTCACCGTGCGCAATGTGCCGGACAAGCCGGGCATCGCGCACAGCATCCTCGGCGCGGTCTCGGACGCCAACATCAACGTCGACATGATCGTGCAGAACGTCGGCTCCGACGACATGACCGACCTGACCTTCACCGTCGGCGACGCCGATCTCGACAAGAGTCTGCAAATCCTGCGCCCGATCGCGCAGCGACTCGGCGCCGAGGAGGTCATCGGCGACAGCGACTTGGCGAAAATCTCGGTGGTCGGCGTCGGCATGCGCTCGCATGCCGGAATCGCGACCGCGATGTTCAAGGCGCTAGCCGAGAAGGGCATCAATATCCAGATGATCTCGACCTCCGAGATCAAGATTTCGGTCACCATCGATGCCGAATACACCGAATTGGCGGTGCGCACGCTGCACAAGGCGTTCGGCCTAGAGCAAGCCCCGGCGGCGGATTAGCGCGCTGCCGGCGGGGTTGCGCACGCACTGGAAATCGACTATGCTCATGCTGCGGCGTCGAGGCGCAAGGCTAAATGGCTAGATGGCTATAGTTCAAATGAAACTGGCGAGTTTGATGCCGCACATGCCGTCCATCAACACAGGAGCAAGCGAAAATGTTAATCCTCACCCGCCGAATCGGCGAATCCGTTTATATCGGAGACGAAGTCCGTCTCACCGTTCTGGGCGTCCGTGGCACCCAGGTCCGCATTGGCATCAACGCGCCCAAGGATGTTCCGGTCCATCGCGAGGAGATCTATTACAAGATCAAGCATGAGCAGGGCGGCGGCGCGCCGCAGCGCGGCAACGAGTACCCGCCGGGTCACTATGCCGACGTCGGCGTGCAAGACCAATCGCAAGACCCATCGCAAGACCCATCGCACGACCCATCGCACGACGACATGCACTTCCCCGAAGAGGAAGCGGATCCGAACAACTCCTAACGCGTCGCCGACGCGTCGGGGAATCGCGCCGCGCTCGCGTTGGCGCATTGCCGGGCGAGCGGCGCGGTCCAAAGGAGAGATGGCCGAGTGGTTGAAGGCGCTCCCCTGCTAAGGGAGTATGGGGTTTATAGCCTCATCGAGGGTTCGAATCCCTCTCTCTCCGCCACGCATCCGCGTTCCGCGCTTCGCCGCTTAGGTGCGCGCGCGCGATTGAAATGCGCGATGGATTGCGCTACCGTCGGCGTTGCTGCGCCCGTAGCTCAGTTGGATAGAGTGCTTGGCTACGAACCAAGAGGTCGGGAGTTCGAATCTCTCCGGGCGCGCCACTTCCTTTCTTGCGTTGCTTTCGCTGTGGTGCTTTCGTTATGTGTCGCTTCGTGGCTTCGCCGCGCCGCCGCTTCGCGCTGCGCCGCGTGGTTGGCGGGCTTCAGCCGACGCCGTAGCGGTCGCGATAGGCATTGATCGCGTCGGCGTGGCGCGCCAACTTCGCGCGCGCGGCGTCATGCGGCGCGGACTCGGATTGCCGCAGATAATCAATCAAGTCGCGCAGCGAGATGATCGCGTGCACCGCGATGCCGTGCTCGTCCACCACTTGCTGCGTCGCCGAGCGCGAGTCGTCTGCGTCGGCGATCTCGGCGCGGTCGAGCGCGATCACGGCCGCGTGTGCGCTCGCGCCGGCGGCTTGGATCGCGCCGACCGATTCGCGCACCGAAGTGCCGGCGGTGATGACGTCGTCGACGATCACCACCTTGCCGCGCAGCGGCGCGCCGACCAAGTCGCCGCCTTCGCCGTGATCCTTCGCCTCCTTGCGGTTGAACGCATAGCCGACGTCGCGGCCGTGGTCGTCGGCGAGTTTGACCGCGACCGCCGCCGCCAGCGCGATGCCTTTGTACGCCGGACCGAACAACATGAAGTCGCCGCGCACGCGCTCGGCGAGAAGCTGCGCGTAATGGCGCGCGACTTCGCCGAGCAACGCGCCGCGATCGAATCTTCCGGCGTTGAAGAAATACGGGCTGACGCGCCCCGACTTGAGTTTGAACTCGCCGAAGCGAAGCGCTTCGCTGCGGATGCACAACTCGATGAAGTTCGCTTTTTCGGGAATCATGGACCGGTCACGGCACGCATTCGAGCGCGCGGATTGGCATTATAATCAAAACCACACTTAAGACCTCACCGGAAAAGGATTCGCCCGAAGAGTCCTCAACCCAAAGCCTCGCCCGAAACTGCACCCGACGCATCCGCAAGTCCCGCTGAACCCATGCCTCAGTCCTCCGGATTCGCCACGCAGCGCTTGGGCTGGCGCGACACGGTCGCCGCATTCCGCCATCCGCGCGTGATCACGATGCTGTTCCTCGGCTTCTCCGCCGGGCTGCCGTTGCTGCTGATCTTCTCGTCGTTGTCGCTGTGGCTGCGCGAAGCCGGGGTCGAGCGCTCGGTCGTGACCTTGTTCAGTTGGGCTGCGCTCGGCTATTCGTTCAAGTTCGTGTGGGCGCCACTGGTCGATGCGCTGCGCTTGCCGCTGCTGGCGCGGCTCGGGCGGCGGCGCAGTTGGATGTTGCTGTCGCAGTCGCTGGTGATCGCGGCGATCGTTTGCATCGCGCTGCAAGACCCGCTCGGCGGACCGCGCGCGTTGATGTATATGTCGGCGTTCGCGGTGCTGCTCGGCTTCTCCGCGGCGACGCAGGACATCGTCATCGACGCCTATCGCATCGAGTCCGCGCCGCCGCGGCTGCAAGCGTTGATGTCGGCGACCTACATCGGCGGCTATCGCATCGGCATGCTGGTCGCCGGCGCCGGCGCGCTGTTCCTCGCAAGTTACTACGGCTCGACTTTGGCGCAGTACGAATACACGGCGTGGCGCAGCACGTATCTGTGGATGGCGGCGGCGATGGCGATCGGCGTCGCCGCGACGTTGGTGATCTCGGAGCCGGCGCGCGATTCGAAAATAGAAACCGAATCCGAATCCAAATCCGCGCCACGCCCAATCGCACATGACTTGCAGTTGCTGCGCTTGTTCGCGCTCAGCGCGCTCGCCTTCGTTCTCGCTTATGCGCTCACCGCCGGCGCCGCCGATGCCGCCAAGTCGCTGCTGGCGCAAGTCAGCGGCAACCGCGCGCTGGCGGGACTGATGATCGAGTTCCTGCGTCTGGCGCTGGCGCTCGGCGGCGGCGCGTTGGTCGCGGTCGCGTTGATCCGCGTCGGCTGGGTGGACGCGGCGGTGGCGACGCGCAGTTATGTGCAGCCGGTGCAGGACTTTTTCGCGCGCCACGGCGCCGGCGTGGCGTGGCTGCTGCTCGGCTTGATCGCGCTGTATCGCATCTCCGACATCGTGCTCGGCGTGATTGCCAACGTGTTCTATCAAGACTTGGGCTTCAGCAAAGTCGAGATCGCGACGGTGGCGAAAACCTACGGCTTGATTCTATCGCTCGTCGGCGGCTTCCTCGGCGGCGCGCTTGCGTTGCGCTACGGCGTGATGCGCATCCTGTTCGTCGGCGCGTTGTTGTCGGCGGCGACCAACTTGCTGTTCCTCGCGCTCGCCGCCGCCGGCGATCACTTGCCGATGTTGTACTTGGTCATCAGCGCCGACAACCTCTCCGCCGGACTCGCCAGCGCGGCTTTCGTCGCGTTCTTGTCGGCGCTGACCAACGTGAGATTCACCGCGGTGCAGTTCGCGATCTTCACTTCGTTGATGACGTTGCTGCCGAAAGGACTCGGCGGCTATTCCGGCGCGATGGTGGATGCGATCGGCTACAGCCATTTCTTCCTGTTCACCGCCGTGCTCGGCGTGCCGGTACTGGCGTTGATCTGGCTCGCGCGCCGACGCTTATCGACAATGCGAGCGGCGATGCAAACCGAACTTTGACTTACAACATCCGCGCGCCGAACTCCGCCAACGGCGACAACGCGACGCCTTGGATCAAGCGCAGGCACATCAACGCTAGGATCGGCGAGAAGTCCAGCCCGCCGAACGACGGCAGGATGCGTTGGAACGGCGCCATCACCGGATCGCTCAAGCCGCCGATCACGCGCGCCATCGGGTGATGCGAGTTCGGCGCGACCCAACTCAACACCACGCGCACCAGCACCGCGAACAACAACAGCCACGCCGCGGTGTCGAGGCTGTCGGCGAAACTGTAAATCAACGCGCCGATCCAGTTGAAGTTATAGCCGCCGAGCAGCAGCGGCACGATCAACTTCACCAACGCGACCAGCCAGATCAACGCCGCCGCGGCGAAATCAATCCGATGCAGCCGCGGAACGATTCGCCGCAATGGACGCAGCAACGGGTCGGTGATCGAGACCACGATCTGCACCAGCGGATTGTGGAAGTCAATCCGCAGCGACTGGAATAGCAACCGCAGAATCGCGACCATCAGATACAGCCCGGCGACGGTCTCGAACAACGCGCCGAAAGTATTCTGCAACGCCGGCATCAGTCCGCTCCGAACTCGTCGGCGATCGTTGCCGCGCGCCGCGCCGCCGCTGCGACGCCTTGCTGCACCGCGGCGTCCAAGCCGTGCTCCTCCATCGCGCGCAACGCCGCTTCGGTGGTGCCGCCGGGGGAGGTGACTTGACGGCGCAATGTCGCCAGCGATTGCGCCGACGACTCGCGTTGCGCCAACGCCGCGGCGCCGGCGGCGGTTTGCACCGCCAATGTTTCGGCGGCGACGCGATCGAGTCCGCCACCGACCGCGCTGTCGGCGAGCAACTCCATCAGTTTGAAGAAATACGCCGGACCGCTGCCGGAGATCGCGGTGATCAAGTCAATCATCTCCTCGCGCTCGACCCACACGACCTTCCCGACCGATTGCAGAATCGTCTGCGCCAACTCGCGCTGGCGCGCATCGACTTGCTCGGTGGCGAACAATCCGGCGATACCGGCGTTGACCAGCGCTGGCGTGTTCGGCATCGCCCGCACCAACGCCAGCGGCGCGCCGGCCCAGCGCAGGATGTCGCCGGCGCGGATGCCGGCGGCGATGGACAGCAGCAACGGCTGCTGGCGACGCAGCACTGGCGCGACCGCCTCGGTCGCGACTTGCAGCAACTGCGGCTTGACCGCGAGCACCACCGCCTCGCCGCGCGCCGCGCACTGCGCGTTGTCGGCGAAACAGTCGACGCCGAAGCGCCGCGACAACTGCTCGCGCCGCGCGTCGTCGGGGTCGGACGCGAACAAACATTCCGCCGACCAACCCGACTCGACCAGCCCGCCGATGATGCCGCCGGCCATGTTGCCGCCGCCGATGAATGCGATGGTCGCGGTTGCGTTCATGTTCGTTCGTCGTCGAAGAATGCGATGGTCGTCGTTGCGCTCACGCTGGACGCTGGCCGAACAGCGCGGTGCCGATGCGCACCATCGTCGCGCCTTCGGCGATCGCGGATTCCATGTCGTCGGTCATGCCCATCGAAAGATGGTCGAGCGCGAAGCCGCGCGCGTTCAAGTCGTCGCGCAACGCGCGGCAGCGGCGGAACACCGCGCGCTGACGCTCGACCGCGCGTTCGGCCGCAGGGAGAATCATCAAGCCGCGCAAGCGCAGATTGGGCAACGCCGCAACCGCCTCGGCAAGTCGCGGCAACTCGTCCGCGCCGATGCCGGACTTGCTCGTCTCGGCTTGCAGGTTGAGTTGAATCAACACATTCAACGGCGCGCGCCCGGCGCGTCCGTGATTGAGTTTGTCCGCGACCTTGACGCTGTCAATCGTATGCACCCAAGCGAAATGCTCCGCCACCAGTTTGCACTTGCGGCTTTGCAAATGCCCGATGAAATGCCACCGCAACGCGCCGTCGCCGTCGTCGCCGTTCGCGCCATCGCCATCACCACCACCCAACAACCGCGCCACCTCACGAATCTTCTCCACGCCCTCTTGCGCATAGTTCTCCGCCATGTCGCGCTGCCCCAGCCGCGCCAGCGCGACCACCTTGTCGGCCGAATGCCGCTTGCTCACCGCCACCAGCGTGACCGCTCCCACCGGACGCCGATGCGCCGCCTCCATCTGCGCGATGCGCTCGCGGACTCGGCTGAATTTGGATTCGATCTCGGACATTTTAACTTTGGGTGCTTTGTGTTTCAGCATACAGGTGCTGTTGAAAGTCGGCAAATATTTGCCGTATTTCCTCGGTGCTGGAATTCAAGTCGTTGATGCCATCTAGTACAGTTCCATAGTTCAAATTCATTAGATCAGGCAATTTTTGATCATCCAATTCGCTAACTCCTTTCGAAATATATTGATTAAGCACAAATCCTAAAAAATTGCGTATCTCAAGGCTATGACCTGACAGGATGTTTTCTTTGCTGTTTGCTACTCGTTCCTCACGGCTGATGAATGGCAGAGCATAAGCAAGATACGCCAGCACATCGTAAAGATCGCTCTTTTCCGCGTTAATCAAACGGGATAATTCGGCGAGGCGCACTTTACTGTAGCCGTGTGTCGTCAAATCGGCAAGTAATTTTCGCCGCGTGTCGGGTTTGCTCCATAGAGCGCGCAATTCATCCTCGTTCTTAAACAGCACGGGCAGTTCGTCGAATAGTTTTTTAATATACTCCTCTGCTGACATCGGAGTCCCATCCGGGTTGTAGTATGAAGTCGCCATAATATGCCGAATCTCGCGTTCCTTGCCGTCGGCGAGTTGCACTCTGATCATTTGTGTCCGGTTGCATTGGCATGGCATTTGGAGGCATACCCGGCACACCTCATCAATGCGGCATACGCATGGAATTTGTCCGCAGTCCTCGCACACAGTCGGCCGGCACTCACAAGGCGACTGACCGCAACGCGGGCAGGGCGGGACAACGCAGATGCATATAATCTCGCCACACACCAAACAGGGCTCGGGCGGGAGCGGGTCGCCATCCCAATCGGAGTCCGCGAAATGATCGCTGGCGTTCACGAAGTCGTAGATCGTGAAGTAGTTCTTGCCGTCGAACAGCCGCGTGCCGCGACCGATGATTTGCTTGAACTCGATGATGCTATTAATTGGCCGCATCAGCACGATATTGCGGATGTTACGCGCGTCAACGCCGGTGGATAGTTTTCGCGAAGTCGTCAGAATCGTTGGAATTTTCTGTTCGTTATCGCGGAAAGTGCGCAGGTGTTGTTCGCCAAGTGCGCCGTCGTTAGCAGTGACGCGGTGGCAATAATCCGGATTCGTGATCGTTTCCTCCTTCGCTTGATTAATCAGATTGCGCACCAAAAGCGCATGGTTTTGATTAGCGCAAAACACCAGCGTTTTTTCTTCTTGGTTAATGTCGTTCATAAAAATCCTGACGCGCTTCCTTTCGCGCTCCTCGATTTCAATTCTGCGATTGAAATCGGACTCCGTATAAACCCTTCCTTCCTCAACTTCGCCTTCGATCACATCGTCGTCTGGCGCATAAATGTAGTTATCCAGCGTAGTAGCGACTTGCTTGACCTTGAATGGAGTCAAATAGCCATCATTGATTCCTTCTTTGAGCGAGTAAACATACACCGGCTCGCCGAAGTATCGATATGTGTCGATGTTGTCAGTCCGTTTCGGCGTCGCGGTCAAGCCCAACTGCACCGCCGGTGAAAAATACTCCATGATTCCACGCCAAGTGCTTTCGTCATGGGCGCCGCCGCGATGGCATTCGTCAATGATGATGAAATCAAAAAAGTCGGATGGATACTGACCGAAACTCGGTTTGGGATTCCCGGCACAATCCCGACCGCTTGTGAAAGTCTGGAAAATCGTGAAAAAGACACTGGCATTTGTTGGGACGGCATGGTTTCGGCGAATTTCTCCCGGCGTAATTCGCACCATCGCGTCTTCGGGAAAAGCGCTGAAATCGTTGAACGCTTGATCGGCGAGAATGTTGCGGTCGGTCAAGAACAAAATGCGCGGGCGGCGGCTCGGTTCCTTTCCTTCTTCTATTCCATCGCGCCATTCGGCTAAGTTCCAGCGGCTGCGGAACAACTTCCATGCAACTTGAAATGCAATCGCGGTCTTGCCGGTGCCGGTGGCGAGAGTAAGCAGGATTCGATTTCTCCCCTGCGCGATTGCCTCCAACGTTTTGGTGATCGCATGGTGCTGGAAATAGCGCGCCTCCCACTGGCCGCCTTTGTATTCAAACGGAATAGCGGAGAAACGCTCCCGCCAAAAATGCGCCTGCGCGTCGCCTTGTCCGTAAGCGGCCGCCCACAACTCATCCGGCGTTGGGTAATGCTTCACCTCGCCCTCGTCGCCGCTTCGCATATCGACGCGATAAATTTTGTGCCCGTTGGTGGAGAAAGCGAAAGGCGTGGCAAGTTTTGCGGCGTAGTGCTTCGCCTGTCCTAATCCTTCGGTGTGATCGGCTGATTCTCGCTTCGCTTCGATCACGGCGAGTTGTTGTTCCTTATAAATGAGCACGTAATCCGCGATGTCTTTCGCCGCGCGCCGACCGCCGACGCCATGAAGGCGTCCGAGGTTAATGGCAAATTCCCGACGCACAATGCAGTCGTCGCCGCGCCAGTCAGCGACGTGAAGTGCAGGATCAATCAAGTCCGCGCGCGTTTCGGCTTCGTTGCGACTCATACGCCAGCCTCCGAAAGCGCGCGGTCGGTGGCTTGATGGTTGGCGATCAACTCACCGGCGAAGGCTTTGTGGAGGATGGATTGTTTAAGTTCGTCGAGATGGGCGAGTTTTTGTTCTCCGATACGAACGAGGGAGTTAGTTTTTCTTGATATTTTGTCAAGAGTTTCCGCAATTCGCTCCTGATTGGCGCGGGGCGGGAATGGAATTTTGACTTCCTTGAGCTTGGTAGAAGATAGTTCTTTAAAGGTGGTGCCCGCTCCCAAATCGTTCAGCAGAGGAACATTTCCTGCTAGGAAGTGATAGAGAAATTTAAAGTGCAGTTGGTCACAGGGGATCAATCCTCTGCACCCTTGGTTGGTTGCCATTGGAACCTCGTTGATAATGAGGTGCCCAATTGGTGCCCGTGACGACAAGACTACGGAAAACTCAGGTAGGAGAGATGCGGTGCATTTTCCAAGCCCTTCATTTGTGAGCGTTCTTCGTGTTGTTTGTTTGAACGGGGAGTCGAGTTTTCCCATTTCCGCAGGTGTAATCCATGCATGCGGTCCGCCCCAGTACTCGCTGACACTGGTTTTTGGCGTGCCGCCGTTCACAACGCGGCATACTTCGCTGATTGTTTTGTGTGGACACTTTCCCATCTCAAACGCATGCTTCAGTTGACTCTCAAACAATTCCCTTGCATCGACGATGTTCTTCTCGGTGTTGGCGGTCGCTGCCGCAATCGCAGCGAACGCCTCATCAAGAATCGCCACAATCCGCTTCTGCTCGGGTAGTGAAGGGAGCGGTATGATTAATTTAGATAGATCCTTGGGGGAAACGTGAGGTTGTGCCGACCCGCGTTTCAGGTTTTCATAGATGTAGTTTTGCTGCGATTTCAAAAAACGATAGACAAATTCAGGCAGTAGATTTTTGGGTTTCTTTGCTACGACAGTTGAACAATCCGACGCATAAATTGGGGTGTCCCAGAAGTTCACAAATCCAGCGTTTGCTCCCGAGCCACTAACGGTCACTGTGTTCGCAGGTCGATTAGACTCGCAATGGGAATAGGGCGATGACAGCCCGCCCGCTATTACGGGCACATCACCGGGCATAACATCCTTGCGAGTGATCGAATTGCCACGACGCACTTCACAGACATCACCAAGCGGGTAGGTCGGCCACGCCTTCGCCACTGTGTCGCCACCGCCTTCATAAAACACCACACCATCGCGCTGAATATTCTTCTTCAGCCCATCATCGCCAATTCGGCGATACACTGACGCATCAATCATATACGGAAGGTCTAACTCATCTAACTCCGTTTCGATCTTGCGCAGTTCATCATCAGTAAGATTTTTGCCGAAAAAAGTTAGATCGATGTCCGACCCGTTGCGTTGCGCCCCTACCGCGCGTGAGCCGTACAACACGACGGATTTGATCGCATCGTGGCGCGCAAAAACCTCGTTCATGCGCTCGACCATCTCGCGCTCCAAGCCGTAGGGCATGATTACTCCTCGTTTTCGCTGAGGCGTTGCAAGCGATCTTGTAGTTGTACGAATTCGCTGTAGTAACGCTCTTTGATGGAGACGGTTATGATGTCAATTCTTTTTTTGTCATAAACATGCACAGCGCGGTTGCGATCCTTGATCATATCCATCCACGTTTGTGCATTGTCGATGAGCCCGCTTTGCACAGCGATCCGGGTGGCGCTTTTGCTACCGTAAATATCGCTCTTTCCTTCTGCGTAGTAAAAGTCCCGAATCGTTAGCCACGCCAACTCATGCGTCAATTCAAATACCTTCACCAGCCCCGTGGTTTCCAAATCGTTGAGGTTCCGTTCCGTCGCAATCTCGATTGCAGCGGAAAGGTGACGCATGGAACGCTGGTAGCGCTGGAAACGTGCTTGCCAGCGCGCTTCCCGCTCAGTCATGGAATCGCTCCCCGAGTAGTTCCTTGAGCGATTTTAGCGCCTTGTCGGTGTCGGCATTGCGTTGTTCAATCTCCAATAGAATTTGTTGCGGGTCGCGGATGGCTGCTTGCGCCGGCACATTCGGATTTTTGACCGAAAGGTCATAGATTTCGTCGTCCACGTCTTTCGCTTTCACCGTCCACGACTGCGCCGAGTCGGCGAAAGTCTTTTGCAACTTCATAAATTCGGCAAGGTCTTCGTCGTTCAATGGATTGGTCTTGCCGAGGGTGCGCCCCGGGTCGAGTTGGTAGAACCACATTTTTTCCGTCGGCTTGCCTTTCTTAAAAAACAATACAACGGTTTTCACGCCCGCGCCTTGAAAGGTTCCGGCAGGGCAGTCCAGCACGGTGTGCAACTGGCAACTCTCTAGCAGTTCCTTTCGCAAGGCTTTGGATGCGGAGTCGGTGTTGGAAAGAAATGTATTCTTGATTACCACTGCCGCGCGTCCGCCGGCTTTGAGTCGCTTGATGAAGTGCTGCAAAAAAAGAAACGCGGTCTCGCCGGTTTTGATCGGGAAGTTTTGCTGCACCTCTTTGCGCTCCTTGCCGCCGAATGGCGGATTAGCCAGGATTATGTCAAAGCGGTCGCGCTCTTGAATATCAGCCAAGTTCTCGCTCAGCGTGTTGGTGTGGGCGATGTTCGGGGCTTCAACGCCGTGCAAGATCATGTTCATCGTTCCGATGATGTATGCCAGCGACTTTTTCTCCTTGCCGTAGAAGGTTTTGGTTTGCAGTGTTTTGAGTTGCTTGGTGCTTAGTTTTTCCTGTCCGTGGCGCAAATATTCATACGCCTCGCAGAGAAACCCCGCCGAGCCGCAGGCGCCGTCGTAAATGGTCTCGCCGATTTTAGGCGCGACCACTTGCACCATCGCGCGAATCAACGAGCGCGGCGTGTAGTATTGGCCGCCGCTGAGCCCGGCGTTGCCCATTTTTTTAATGCGGGTTTCGTATAGGTCGCTGAGTTCATGCTTCTCCTTTTGATACCGAAAGCGCAACGTATCTATTCCATCCAATGCTTCGCGCAACGAATAACCGGTTTGAAATTTGTTTTTTATCTCGCTGAAAATTTCGCCAATCTTGTATTCGATCGTCTTCGTTTCGCTGGCGCGCTTCTTCAATCCCATCAGATAGGGAAACAAGTCATCGTTGATGAATGCGATTAAGTCATCGCCAACCAACGCGCGGTTGTGGTCAAACTCGCCGTCGTCATTTTTCGGCGCCGCCCAACTGCTCCAGCGATGCGACTCATCAAACAAACGCTTGCTGGTTCGTCCGCCCAGTTTCGCCGCGTCGACTCGATCTTGCTCGAAATCGTCAAGATATTTGAGGAAGAGCATCCACGAAATTTGTTCGATGTAGTCCAACTCACCAGTGCAGCCAGCCTCCTTGTACAGGATGTCGTCTATATTCTTGAAGGTCTGCTCGAACATTTGCCGCTTATTCTGCTATGATTATCGTGTCCGCAAGGGCTGCGGGCGGGCGGGAATTCTATAGCAGGAGCAAGTTTTCCGCAACTCGCAAATCAGCAATCGAATACCCAACGCGACATGAACCAACTCAAGGCAGGCATCATCGGCGGCGCCGGCTACACCGGCATGGAGTTGCTGCGGATTCTGGCGCGGCATCCGCGCGCGCGGCCGGTTTGCATCACCTCGCGCGCGCTGGCCGGGCAGGCGGTGGCGGATGCGTTCCCGTCGCTGCGCGGCGCGATCGATCTCGCCTTCACCGCGCCGGACGGCGAGGCGTTGGCGCAATGCGACGTGGTGTTCAGCGCGACCCCGAACGGCGTGGCGATGACGCAAGTCGAGCCGCTGCTGCGCGCCGGGGTCAAGGTGATTGATTTGTCGGCGGACTTCCGCTTGAACGACGCGGCGTTGTGGTCGAAGTGGTATGGTGCGGCGCATGCTTGCCCGCAGTTGCTGGCGGAGGCGGCGTATGGTCTGCCGGAGATCAACCGCACGCGCATTCGCGGCGCGCGGCTGGTCGCCAATCCGGGCTGCTATCCGACCGCGGTGCTGCTCGGTTATTTGCCGTTGATCGAGAATCGGTTGATTGATCTCGACCACTTGATCGCCGACGTCAAGTCCGGCGTCTCCGGCGCCGGTCGCAAGGCGTCGCTGACCACCGCGCTCGGCGAGGCGGGCGAGTCGTTCAAGGCGTATGCGGTGCCGGGGCATCGTCATCAGCCGGAGATCAAGCAGGAACTCGATCGCATCGCTTCCGCTTGCGCGCCCGATTCCGATTCCACTGCGGACTCGTCCGTCGCGGTTTCGGTCGGATTGGTGTTCACCCCGCATCTGCTGCCGATCGTCCGCGGCATTCACGCCACGTTGTATGGCCGCTTGCTGTCAGATCGCGCCGACGCGGTGGACTTGCAGACGTTGTATGAGCAACGCTTCGCCGACGAGCCGTTCGTGGACGTCCTGCCCGCCGGCGCGCATCCCGACACCCGCGGCGTGCGCGGCGCCAACACTTGCCGCATCGCGGTGCATCGTCCGCAGGACGGCGACACCGTGGTGGTGCTGGCGGTCGAGGACAACTTGGTCAAAGGCGCCGCCGGCCAAGCGGTGCAGAACATGAATCTGATGTTCGACCTGCCCGAGACCGCTGGCCTCGACGCCCTCGCGCCGGTGCCGTAGTGCCGAATGCGCAACGCGCGCGTCCGCTGACTGGCTTATGCTTCGCGCCGCGAACGCGGACAATATGAATTCGAATCGCGCGATTGATTCGAACGCAAACGACATGCATTGGAATCGCGCCGCTGACTCAAGCCAAGACGACGTGCTTTCGAATCGCGCCGCCGACTCAAGCGAAGATGACACGCGGTTGATTCGCGCCGCCGACTCGCGCGCAAACGCCACGCGCAACACACGCCTCCGCCGCAAATGAAAACCGCATTGAAGTGGATTTTAGCCGCGCTCGGTTCGCTGCTCGGGTTGGCGCTCGCCGCGTCGTTGCTGCTGCCGGTGTTCATTGATGGCGACGACTACAAGCGCTGGCTCGGCGACGCGGTCGAGGCGCGCACCGGTCGGCGGCTGGAGATCGGCGCGCTGACCATCAGCGGCGGACTCGCGCCGCGCATCCAACTTGAAGCGATCCGTTATCCCAACGCGCGGTGGAGCGAGCGGCCGTTCGCGCTCGAGATCGAGCAAGCGACGCTGTCGCTCGATCTGTGGAGTTTGTTGCGCGCTCGGCTGATGGTTGATGACATCGTGCTGCGTCGTCCGCGGCTATGGATCGAGCGCAACGCCGACGGCGCGCACAACCTCGCGCTGCCGGCGCGGCGCAAGCCCGACGCGAGCGCGGCGGCGGCCGGGTGGCTGGAACTTTCGCGCCTGCGACTGCTCGACGGCGAGATCACCGTGAACACGCGCAATCGCCAGTGGGACCTCCGCATCGCCGACGCGCGCGCGGTCAGCGTCGCGCCCGAGCGGCCGGTCGAGATCACGGTGCGCGGCGAGATCGAGCAGACCGCGCTGAGCGCGACCGCGACCGCCGCCAGCGTCGAAGCATTGTTCGCGCGACGCCAGTCGCCGCTTTCCATCAACGCGCGACTCGGCGCGGCGAACAATCGCATCCGCGCCGACGGCAGCGCGCGCGACCTGCTGACTTGGCGCGGACTCGATCTGCAACTGGACTTCGACCTATCCAGCATGCCAGCGTTGTCAACGTTGCTCGCGACCGACTTGTCGAAGATGCCGCCGGTGCGCGGCGGCGCGCGGCTGCATCAGCCCGGGCGTTTTGGCAGCATGCAGTTGCAGGCGATTGACTTGCGCGCCGATCATCTCGGTCTGCGCGGCTCGTTGCGCGGCGAGATCGCGCGGCTGACGCGATTGTCCGGGCTTGACTTGACCCTCGCCGTCGCCGGCGCGCCCGAACTCGCGTTGCCGAACTGGATTGCCAGGCACGGCGCGTTCGAGGCGCGCGCGCGCGCTGCATTGCGCGGCGCATTGCGCGATCTTCGCGTCGAAGTCGAGCGCGCCGAAGCGGAGAACGCCGCGCTGCGACTGCACGCGCACGGCACGCTCGCCTACGCCGAACGAAAGTGGCGCGGCGCGCTGCCGCTGTCGATCGAGTTGAAGTCGGTGGATGACTTGATCGCTCGACCGGCGTTACCCGCAACCGCGTCGGCGGACGATGCGAACGAGTCGCCGCCGTCACCCGCAACCGCGCCGAGCAATTCGCCGGTGTCGCCGCCGCCGGCGTTGATCGGCGCGGCGCACGCGAGCGGCGAGTTGGTGCGAACGCAGTCGGCGTGGCGGGCGGAGAATCTGAAACTCTCGCTGGCGCGCGAGGCGTTGAAGTTCGAAGCGCGCGGCGCGATCGACCACATCCCCGCCGCGCCCGCCGGAGCGTTCAGCATCGCGCTGGAAGCCGCCGACGGCCGCTATCTGCAACCGTGGCTTGGCGATGCGTTGCCGCCGCTGTCGGACTTGCGGCTGAATGGCTCGGTCGCGTTCGGCGGCGATGACGGCGGTGACGATGGAGATCGCGCCGCCGCCACCATCGACGCGTTGCGCGCGCGTGTGGATGCTGACGATGCCAAGGTTGACGGTGACGTTGGCGATGACGCCGTCACCGCCACCGCATTGCGCGCGCGCGTGGAGTCGTTTGAAGTCCGCGCGTATGACGTGGACTGGTCGGCGCGCGGCGTGGTCGGCGAACTCGCGCGCGGGCGCGGGG
>JBPCXC010000298.1:0-2516 GCA_051008875.1 bacterium | reverse complement strand
GCCTCTTCCGCCGCGCGCGTCGGCGCATGTGTCGCGTTCGTCGTCGCATCTTTCGTCGCGATCGTCGTTGCGCGTGTCATCGCGTCCGTCGCCGCTTCGGTCGTTGCGCGCGGTGTTGTGCGCGGTGGCGTGCGCGACCGCGTGCTTGAACTTGGCCGCCTGCGTTCCGCTGGTGCTGACCGCGGCGACCGCGGGCGTGGTCGATGTCTCGCTCGACCGCCGCACGCCGGGAACCTACTGGGACGACAACGCGCTCGAGATCAAGTTGCGCGGCGACATCGCCGCCGACGATGCGCTCGGCGAGCAAGTCAACGTCAGCGTCACCGTGTTCAACGGCGTGGTGCTGCTGACCGGCGAGGTCAACAGCGACGACCAGCGCCAGCGCGTCGAGACGCTCGTGCTGGCGTACAAAAGCGGCGGCGAAGTCGCGCATGTGGTCAACGAACTTATCCTCGCCGGCAAGACCAACATCACCAGCCGCGTCAACGACGCGTGGCTGACCGGCAAGGCGAAGGCGGCGCTGCTCAACAGCCAAGTGCCGCACAACACGGTCAAGGTGGTGACCGAGCACGGCAAGATGTATCTGCTCGGCATCGTCACCCGCGCCGAAGCCGAGGCGGCGGTGACGGCGGTGCGCGGCATCGGCGGCGCGACCCATATCGTCAAGGTGTTCGAGTACGTTGAGCCGTCCGAATAGGGCGAGTCGCGCGGCGAATTGCGCGGCATGAGTCGCCGCCGGCTTCGCTGCTTGCATCGGCGTCGGCGACACGGACTCGGTTGCGCAACGTGAGTCGATTTGCGTCCAGCGAAGACAAGATCCACGATCCCGCGCGCGGCGACGTGGCGCGATGGATCGCCGACTTCCCCCGCCCGCTGGTGTTCACCAACGGCTGCTTCGATCTATTGCATCGCGGCCACGTCGCGTATCTGGAGCAAGCCGCCGCGCTCGGCGAGTCGCTCATTGTCGGCGTCAACGATGACGCCTCGGCGCGCGCGCAAGGCAAGCGCCCGCCGCGCCCGGTGACGCCGCTGGCCGACCGCATGGCGCTGCTGGCGGCGCTGGCGGCGGTGGACGGCGTGGTCGCGTTCGCCGCGCCGACGCCGCTGGCGTTGATCGAGCGCATCGCGCCCGACCATCTGGTCAAGGGCGGCGACTGGCCGCCCGAGCGCATCGTCGGCGCCGAGCAAGTGATCGCGCGCGGCGGCGAAGTGCATTCGCTGCCGTTCCGATTCCAACGCTCGACCTCGGAGTTGATCGAACGGATTCGATCGGTGTAGCGGTTCGGCTATGCGGCTTTGGCTTTGGCTTTGGTGACGGTGACGGGCGCGTCGTCGGGCGCGAGTAAGTCGTGCAACGATTCGGTTTCCGCGTGCGCGTTGATTAACTTTTCTTCAAGCGCGATGCTGACCGGGAAGACGGTTAAGCGCAGGTTGTCCTCGTAGTGAAATTCAATCTGCTTGATGAAGTTTTCATTGCGCGGATACAACAAATACAACTGCGGCGCGCAACACTCCGCCGCCGCATACTTTTTGCCATAGGCATACAACTGATACAAATCCGTTTGGCTGATGTCGTGATGGCGACGATCGCGGTTTAGGCGTTTCCACTTCGCGTCCATCACGCGAATCGTTTTGTCGCCGCGGTGTCGCGCGACGATGTCGGGGCGCAGACGGAACTCCGCTTTGTTGTCCGGGTTTCGATCAATCAAGTGGTGGCGATTCTCCTGCGTCCGACATTCCCACCCCGGCGACGCCGCGCGCACCAAGTGCGCGACGTAGTCCTCGAAAATCGCCTGCATCGGAAACAGCACCGCCACCGCCGGATTGCGATCCCGCCACGGCGTCGGCGCTTGGCGCGTCAGGAACAGCCGCGCCCATGGGAACAGGCGGCTATACAGCGGCATCGTGCGATCAGTGCGCGCGCGAATCAAATCGGCGGCGATGTTGGACGAATGCGGAATGTCCTCGAACGCCAACTGCGCCTGGCGAATCCGCGCGCGGTTGGCGTCGTTGCGACTCACCCGCCGCAACAATCGCAGCGTGGACTTGAGCAGGCGATTGATCGGACGGTTCGCCGAGAACGTCTCGTAGCGCACATAGCAGCGCTCCTTGTGCACCAAGTTATGACGAAGATGCGGCGCGATCAGCAGTTTGCCCTTGAGGTAATGCAGGTTGTCATCGACCTCGTGATACGCGCACGCGAGCCCGCGACGAGTGAGTTCGCGCAGGTCTTTCAGGAACATCGAGATGAACGCCTCGAGCAACGGAAAGTCGCGCACCGCCTTGATCTCGGCATCATTGAAATCCCGAAACGGCCCATCGCGCCAACGACGCAGCATCCGCAAAAACACTTCGCGCTCGTCGTGCTCCGACGCGCCTTGCAAGTCCACCTTCGGCAAAATCTCGATGGCGACGCCGCTGCGGGTTTGAATCACGCCGACATAGTTTTTCGCCCGCAACGTGCGCGCATTGACCTCCATCACCCACCGGCTTTCCGGGTCGGGATTGTTGATTAC
>JBPCXC010000297.1:0-1841 GCA_051008875.1 bacterium | reverse complement strand
ACGCCGCCGAAGACGACGACGCCGCGGCGGAGGCGCGCGCCGAGATCGAGTCGGCGTTGCTCGACGACCTCGGCGACGACGACGACGATAACTCGCCGACGACTCCGCCGAAGACGCTCGGCGCGGTTTGGAGCAGCGCGATCGCGCTCGCGGTGCCGCTGATCGGCATCGGCTTGTATCTCGCGCTCGGCCATCCCGCCGCGCTCGCGCCACACGACGACGCGGCGAATGTCGCGACGCCAAAAGGCGTGCCGAATGTCGCGGCGATGGTGGCGCAACTCGAGCGCAAACTCGCCGACGATCCCGACAACGCCGAGCATTGGGCGATGGCGACGCGCACCTACATGACCCTCGGCGCGTTCGATCAAGCCGAGAACGCATACCGCAACCTGCATCGCCTGCGCGGCGACTCCGCCGACTTGCTGGTCGGCTGGTCGCAAGCGGCGTCGCGCGCCAGCGGTGCGTTCTCGACGGAAACCGCAACGCGCATCGAACGCGCGCTCATCCTCGATCCCGATCACCACGGCGCGCTATGGCTCGCCGCACTCGCCGCCGAATCCCGCGCCGAGCCCGACCGCGCGCTAACGCATCTGCACCGCCTGCTGCCGCGAGTGGCGAACAATCCGCAAGCCGCCGACGCAGTGCGCGCGTTCATCGCGCGACTCGATGCGGCGGGGGAGTAAACCGCGAAGCGACTCGCCGCGCGCGCACCACAATCACTTCCGGCGCTTTCCCGCAGTCATTCCCGCATTCTCATCTCCGCCGTCATTCCGGCTGGGACGCCGGAAAAAAACGCTCCCGGCGTTTTTTTCCGCGCTCTTAATGGCGGGAATCCAGCCCATCTTTTGCGGTGCGAGCGAAGCGATCCTCTTGCTTTTGCGACGGGAGCGGAATTGCCATCCAAAAACTAGTCCGCAGCCACCGCCAGCGTGTCCGTCATCGGGTTGCTTTCGGCGGCGAAGTCGATCACGGTTACATCGCCGGTCTGGGTGCAGGCGCTTTCGCCGCGGAAGATGCCGCCTTTCTCTATCGCCAGGCTCGAGGTGATCAACTTGCCCTCGACCCGGCCGCCGGCGACCAGTTCGATCGAGTCGCATTCGGCGGTGCCGAGGAACTGGCCGGCGACCACCAGTTTGCGCGCCTTGAGTTCGGATTTAAGCACGCCGCCCTTGCCGACCGATATGGTGCTGTCGGAGCGGATCGCGCCGCTGAACTCGCCGTCCACATGCAGCGCGCACTTGGTTTCTAGGGTTCCTTCGAAGCAGGATCCAGAAGCGACAGTTGAAACATTGGATGCGTAATCCGCTGGTTGATCAGACTTAGTAAAGATGGCCATTTGACTTCCTCAACTTGCGTGAAAATCTCATGCGAGCCGAACCGCCAGTCGAGAAAGGCGGACGGATTGAGCGGTTTGCCCAGATAGCGAATTTCGTAATGCAGATGCGGTCCGGCGCTTTGCCCGGAGTTGCCGGAGAGGCCGATGACATCGCCTTTGCGCACCACGTCGCCGGGCGTGGCTTGCAACTTGTGCAGATGCGCGTAATAGGATTCGAAGCCGAAGTTGTGGCGCACGACGACGCGGTTGCCGCTTAAGCGCGAATGATCCGCGGCGCGCACGATGCCGTCGGCGGTGGCGTACACCGGCACATGCCCTTTGGCGCGGATGTCGACGCCGTTGTGGAAATGCCGCACCTTGGTGACCGGATGGATGCGCGGGCCGTAGCGGCTGGTGATGACGGTCGATTCGGTCGGGAAGCCGTTCGGGATGCTGGTCAGCAGGATGTTCTCCTGGCGCGCGCTGAACGCCGCCATCTCGGCGCGCTCGGCGAGGTTCAGCGGCG
>JBPCXC010000296.1:0-5295 GCA_051008875.1 bacterium | reverse complement strand
ATGTTGGTCAACTTGCCGATTATCATTTGGATGTTGTACACCTACTTCAAGGAAATACCGAGGGAAATATTGGAAGCCGCGCGCATGGACGGCGCGCCGGTCGGCAAGGAAATTGTGCATGTGCTGCTGCCGATGGCGCTGCCCGGAATCGCCTCCACCCTGTTGCTCAACATCATTCTTGCGTGGAATGAATCTTTTTGGACGCTTAATCTCACCGCGACCAACGCCGCGCCGTTGAGCGCGTTCATCGCCGGCTACTCCAGTCCCGAAGGGCTTTTCTACGCCAAACTTTCAGCCGCTTCGACGATGGCGATCGCACCGATTCTGCTGCTCGGATGGTTTAGCCAAAAACAACTGGTGCGCGGTTTGACTTTCGGCGCGGTCAAATAAGGAGGCGCGCATGGGGGCAATACGTCTTCACAATGTTGCAAAAAGTTTTTCCGCGACAAGCGTGATCACGGGAGTCAACTTGGAAATCGACGACGGCGAATTTGTCGTGTTCGTCGGACCTTCGGGCTGCGGAAAATCAACCTTGTTGCGATTGATCGCCGGGCTCGAGGATGTGTCAGCCGGGCGCATCGAAATAGACCGGCGGGATATGACGAATGTTCGCCCCGGCGACCGTGAGCTGTCGATGGTGTTTCAGTCGTATGCGCTGTATCCGCATATGAGTGTGCGAAAAAACATCGCATTCCCGCTGAAAATGGCCGGCGAGCGCAGCGAAGTAATCGAACGCAAGGTTGCTGGTGCGGCGCGGATCCTGAATTTAACCGACTACTTGGAGCGGCGCCCGCGGCAACTCTCCGGCGGGCAACGGCAGCGGGTTGCAATCGGACGCGCGATCGTGCGCGAGCCCAAGGCGTTTTTGTTCGATGAACCGCTTTCCAATTTGGACGCTGCATTGCGCGTTAGCATGCGCATTGAAATCGCCGAGTTGCACCGGCAGTTAAAGACCACGATGATTTATGTTACCCACGACCAAGTCGAGGCGATGACGCTGGCAAATAAAATTGTGGTGTTGCAGGATGGGCGGGTTGAACAAGTCGGCGACCCGTTGCAACTGTATCACCGTCCCAAAAATCGGTTTGTCGCCGGGTTTATTGGTTCACCGGCGATGAATTTTTTTGAGGGGCGCGCGGCGCAAGACTACAACGCACATGCGGTTGGCATCCGCCCCGAACACTTCAAGTTGTCCACCGAAAACGGCAAGTGGAGCGGGGTTGTCGGCATCGCCGAGCGTCTCGGCTGCGACACTTTTTTGCATATTGAACTGGACGCGGCGGGCGCGGCGTTGGTGCGCGTTGACGGCGGTTTGGCGGTCAACGACGGCGACCGCGTTTATCTGACGCCGGACGAAGAATCGGTTTACCGGTTTGATCACAGCGGGCTGGCGATTTAATATCATGCACTGCGCGACCGCGCGCGATGAACGGCTTCGCGACAAGAACAAGATGACGATTCAACTTCACCAGGGTGCGCTTGACCGCGTGAATAAAACGGTGCGGACGCCGGGTTATGCGCGCGAAGAATTAACGCCTGGAATTTTGCATATCGGGGTCGGTAATTTTCATCGCGCGCACCAAACGGTTTACTTGGATGAGTTGTTCGAAATGGGGTCGAGTCTTGACTGGGGAATCGTCGGCGCTGGGGTGCGCGCTGCGGATGAAACGATGCGCGCCAACCTCGCGCAGCAAGACTGGATGAGCAGCGTTACCGAAGTGGAGCATGAGCAGTGTGAGACGCGGGTCTGTGGTTCAATGATCGACTTTGTGGAGGTCAATCCGAAGCGATTGATTGATGCGCTGGCAAACCCGCAAATCAGAATTATTTCACTTACCATCACCGAAGGCGGGTATTTCTTAGACCAAGAACACGGCGGATTTAATCGCAATCATCCGGACATTCTGCGAGATGTTGCTCAACCTGATGATCCGAAGACGGTCTTTGGGATTTTGATCGCCGCGTTCGACCGCCGCCGGCGCGCCGGGCTGGCGCCGATCACTTTGCTGTCGTGCGATAACATCCCTTCCAATGGCGATGCCGCGCGCGACGCCATCGATGCGCTTGCGCCGCCGCCGTTGCCCAAGTGGATCGACGCCAATGTTTTTTTTCCCAACAGCATGGTGGACTGCATCACCCCGGCAACCGGCGCGCGCGAGCATGCGCTGGCGCGTGCGCAACTTGGGGTTGAAGATCGCGCGCCGGTGGTGTGCGAATCGTTTCGCCAGTGGGTGATTGAAGATCGGTTTGCGTGCGACCGTCCGGCGTTGGAGCGAGTCGGCGTTGAGTTTGTCGAAAATGTCACCGCGCATGAGTTGATGAAGTTGCGCATTCTCAATGGCGGGCATGCGTGCATCGCGTATCCGAGCGCGCTGCTCGGCGTTGGTCACGCGCACGAGGCGATGGAACATTCGCTGATTCGCGGTTTTTTGCAGAAGGTTGAAGCCGAAGAAATCATTCCAAGCGTGCGCCCGATTGACGGGGTTGATGCGACCGGTTATTTCGAGACCATAAAGCGGCGGTTTGCCAATTCGGGCATCGCCGATTCGATCGGCCGGCTATGCATGGACGGATCAAACCGCCAGCCGAAGTTTATCCTGCCGACGATTCGAGAGCGCATGCAAGAGCGGCTTTCGGTGGACGGACTCGCGCTCGAAGTCGCGCTTTGGTGTCGCTACTGCGTGGGCGAAGACGAAGCCGGTGGGCAAATCAAGATTGATGACATTCATGCTCGGCGACTGCGCGAAAGCGCGCTGCGCGCGCAACGCGAGCCGATGGAATTTTTGATGATGAACGACCTATTTGGCGACCTCGCAAGCAGCAAAGAGTTCGCAGGTTTATTTTCGGCGGCGCTCAATTCATTGCAGCGCGATGGTGTCGCCGCGACTTTGCAGCAATACATCGGCGGACAATCGGCGTGATTGTTTGTTGCGGCGAAGCGTTAATCGACATGCTGCCGCGCGCGTTGCCGGACGGGCGCGATGGATTCTTGCCAGTTGCCGGCGGAGCGATTTTCAACACCGCAGTCGCGCTCGGACGGCTTGGCGAGGACGCCGGTTTTTTCGGCGGACTGTCAACCGACATATTCGGTCGGAAACTATGCGATACGCTTGAGCGTTCACACGTCAATTTCGAGCACTGCGTGCGCACCGCGCGCCCGAGCACATTGGCGTTTGTTGAGTTGATTGACGGCGCGGCGCGTTACTCGTTTGTGGATGAAAATTCAGCCGGGCGCATGTTGCGCGCCAGCGACTTGCCCGAGTTCGATGATTCAGCAAGCGCGTTTCAGTTTGGCGGAATTAGCTTAATGTTGGAGCCATGCGGAACCGCTTTTGAGTCGTTGATGGAAAAGAATCATCGTCGCTCGGTTGTTTTTCTCGACCCCAACATCCGTGGGAATTTAATCAAGCAGCCGACGGCGTATCGAAATCGTTTGGCGCGGTTGATTAAGATGAGCGACATCGTCAAAGTATCCGACTTGGATCTTGCTTGGCTCGCGCCGGGCGAGGACTTTTCAGACGTCGCCGCCCGATGGATTAAGTTGGGGGTTCGCGTTGTGCTGCAAACCGCCGGCGAAAGCGATATGCGCGCAATCACCGCAGACGGGGAAGTTGTCCGACCGGTGGAAACGACGCGGGCGGTGGATACGGTCGGCGCTGGCGATGCGTTTAACGCCGGGTTTTTGGCGTGCCTCAATGCGCGCGCGCTATTGACCAAGCCCGCGTTGGAAACAATTCGCATGCAAGACATCGCCGATGCGGTTGAGTTCGCATCGTATGTCGCCGCGCACAGCGTCGGCAAAGCGGGCGCGGATTCGCCGTGGCGAAGCGAGTTGAATGACAAGGCGCGCGCGTTGTATCCATAAAAATTCCTGCGGCAGCGCCATCAACATCCTGTCCGACAACCCCAACCTCAGGGCGTACCTGCTGCTCACGATCACCGCGTTGTGCTGGGGCGGCAACTCGGCGTTCGCCAAACTGATCGTCGGCGAAGCCTCGCCGATGCTGATCGTCTCGCTGCGCTGGCTCGGCGCGGTGCTGCTGCTGTTGGCGTGCGCGCGCGGCGCCATCGCGCGCGACCGCGCGACCTTGCGTCGGCACATCCCGGCGCTGGCGCTGATGGGCGCGCTCGGCTTCACCGCATTCAACGCGCTGTTCTATGTCGCCGCGCACACCACCACCGCGTTGAACCTCGGCATCATCCAAGGCGCCATCCCGGTGTTCGTTTTGCTCGGCACCTACTTCCTGTTCAACGCCGCGGTCTCGTCGCTGCAAATCTGCGGCGTCGTCGCCGCCATCATCGGCGTGTGCATCGCCGCATCGAGCGGCGACCTGCAGCGCATCGCATCGCTGTCGATCAACCAAGGCGACTACCTGATGATCATCGCCTGCTTGCTCTACGCCGCCTACGCGCTCGCGCTGCGCCGCTTCCGCGGCGTCTCGGCGATGAGTTTGTTCGCCGCGGTCGCCGCGGTCGCGCTGATCACTTCGCTGCCGCTGACCTACGCCGAGTTCGCCCTCGGCAACCTGCAATGGCCGACCGCGAAAGGCTGGACCATCATCGCCTTGATCACGATCTTCCCGTCCTTCCTCGCGCAAATTTTCTTCATCCAAGGCGTTGCCGACTTAGGCGCCGGCCGCGCCGGAATCTTCGTCAACCTAGTACCGGTGTTCGCCGCGATCCTCGCCGTGTCGGTGCTGCGCGAACCATTCCAATGGCACCACGGCGCATCCCTCGCGCTGGTGGTCAGCGGCATTTGGCTAAGCGAGCGCAAACAAAAGAACGACGTGATGCGATGACCGCCCGCCGATGTCGTATCCCGTCGTGTGCGTGCGTCGCTGCGTCGCTTACGTCACCGCGTTGCTTGTGCCATCGTATTGCTTGCGTCGTCGCCGTCACTTACATCGCCGCGTTACTCATCCCGCCGCAATCGGATTCTCGCTGACGATCACGCCGTCGCGGTCGCAATAGACGCAGTGCCCCGGCACGAACAACACTTCGCCGAACGCGACCGGCACATCAACCGCGCCGATGCCGTCCTTCGCCGGGCGCACCGGGCAGACGCCGAGCGCTTTGATGCCTAAGTCGATCGCGGCGAGTTGCTCGGCGTCGCGCACCGCGCCGTTGATGATGATGCCAGCCCAGCCGTTGTCCTTGAGGATCGCGGCGTTGTTGTCGCCGAGCAACGCAGTCGCCATCGAGCCGCCGCCGTCCACCACCACCACCGCGCCGTCGCCCGGCGTGCGGAACAACGCCATCGCGAGTTTGCTGTCGCGCATCGTCGCCACCGTGCGA
>JBPCXC010000295.1:0-4867 GCA_051008875.1 bacterium | reverse complement strand
ACTATGAACTGCTGAGCGAAGCGCAGCCGGTGCAGACCGGCGACCAGATCGAAGTGGTCGAGATGTTCTGGTACAAGTGTCCGCACTGCTATCACCTCGAGCCGTATATCGAGCGGTGGCTGCAGAGCAAGCCCGACAACGCGCAGTTCGTTCCGATCCCGGCGGTGCTCGGCAAGAACTGGGCGTTCGGCGCGCGCGCCTATTACGCGCTCGAGGCGCTCGGCCTCGATCAGCAACTGCACGCCGAGGTGTTCAAGGCGATCCACGAGCAGCGCAAGTCGCTCGACACGGTCGAGACGTTCGTCGACTGGGCGGCGGCGCATCCGGCGGTCAAGGACGTAGTCGATCGCGAACTGCTGCTCGCCGCGTTCGACTCCTTCGCGGTCGAGAACAAGGTCAACTTCGCCACGCTGATGGCGCAGAACTACCGCATCACCGGCGTGCCGGCGATCATCGTCGACGGCAAATACCGCACCTCGGTAACCCTCGCCGGCAGCCCCGACAAGTTGATCGAAGTAATCAACCACCTAGTCGCGCTAGCCGCCGAAGAGCGGAGTTAAGCGCGAATGCCACGGCGGGCGGTTGGCCCGCACCACCAGATTGACGATCGCCATCCGTGGACGACTAGATTGCGGCGTCCAAGCCGGGATGACGGCGGGGAGGTTTTTTTCTGTTGCCGCCATTCCCGCAGTCTTTAAGCGGGAAAAAAATCGCCCGGAGCGATTTTTCGCGAGCGCAAGCGAGCCCGCAGGGCGAGTATCAGGGACGATACGAGCAATCCATCGCTCGCGCAAGCGAGTGAGGCAGATCGAAGATCTGCTGCTTGTGGTGCGAACGGAGTCGCGCGGGTTTGTTCACACCACCCCGCCAGAGTTCAAATTGCCATCCGTGGCAAATGGATTCCCCGCATCCTAAGCGGGAATGACGGCGTAAGGGTGAGCGCCGCGATAACGGCAACGGGCATACGTTGATGCATAATTCCATTTCTAAAACACCGCGAACGAATCCGCGTCGGCTTCGGCGACTAGTTCGGCGCTGGCGTCGATCATCTCCGCCAAGCCGGATGCTTTCGGCAGTTCGGTGGCGAAGTAGAACTTCGCGGTGCGTAGTTTGTTGCAGTGGAATGGATCTTCATCCTGCCCGTCCTTGCGCAGTTCGGCGGCGCTGACCGCGGCTGCCTTCAGCATCTGCCAGCCGCACGCGACCACGCCCCATAGGCGCAAGTACGGCTCGCCGACCGCCGCCGCCAGGCGCATGTCGGCACCGCCCGACTGCAGCACCGACTTGGCGGCGCGCTCGAGCGCGTCGAGCGCGGCGGACAGCGCGGCGAACATCGGCGCGATCTCGTCCGCGCCGGCATCGCCGACGGCATCCGCGCTGACATCGGCACCAGCATCCGCGGCGGCGGCAAGGGCGGCGCATTCGGCGCGGATGCGCGCGATCACGCGGGCGTTCATCGCGCCGTCGTCGCGCATCAACTTGCGCCCGATCAAGTCCATCGCTTGGATGCCGGTGGTGCCTTCGTAGATCGGCGTGATGCGTTGGTCGCGGTAGTGCTGCGCCGCGCCGGTCTCCTCGATGAAGCCCATGCCGCCATGCACTTGCAGCGCGAGCGAGACGTTCTCGAGGCCGACTTCGGTGGCGTAGCCTTTGACGATCGGGATCATGATCTCGACCATCTCGCGCGCCGCCGCCTGCTTGTGCGAGTCGAGTTGGCGTTGCGCGTGGTCCATGCATCCGGCGACTGCTAAGATCAGCGAGCGCAGCGACTCGATGCGGCATTTCTGCAGCAGCAGCATGCGCTTGATGTCGGGATGCGCGATGATCGGCACGCGCGCGCCGTCCGGGTCGGGGTCGTCCACCGCGCGTCCCTGGATGCGCTCGGCGGCGAACGCGGCGGCTTGCTGATAGGCGCGCTCGGCGACGCCGTTGCCTTCGATGCCGACCGAGTGGCGCGCCAAGTTCATCATCGTGAACATGTACACCAAGCCGTGGTTCTCCTCGCCGACTAGGTAGCCGACCGCACCATCGTTGCTGCCATACGCGAGCGCGGCGGTCGGGCTGGCGTGGATGCCGAGTTTATGCTCCAGCGCGACCGTCTCGATGTCGTTGCGCACGCGCCATTCACCGTCGTCGTCGGGCAAGTACTTCGGCACGATGAACAGCGAGATGCCCTTGACGCCGTCGGGCGCGTCGGGCGTGCGCGCCAGCACCAAGTGGATGATGTTGTCGGTCAGGTCGTGGTCGCCGTAGGTGATGAAGATCTTCTGCCCGCTGATCAAATGATGCGCCCCCGCCGGCACCGCGCGCGCGCGCACCGCGCTCAAGTCGGAGCCGGCTTGCGGCTCGGTCGGGTTCATCGTGCCGGCCCATTCGCCCGACACCAACTTCGGCAAGTAGGTCGCTTTTTGCTGCTCGCTGCCATGCGTCGCGATCGCCTCGATCGCGGCTTGGGTCAGCAGCGGGCACAGCGAGAACGACATGTTGGCGGCGTGCCAGATCTCCGCCACCGCGGTCGACACCAGCCACGGCAGCCCCTGCCCGCCGACCGCCGGGTCGAACGGCAAGCCGTTCCAGCCGCCGTCGATGAAACTGCGATACGCCTCCTTCCAGCCGTCGGCGGTGATCGCGTTGCCGTCCTCCAAGCGCACGCCTTGTCGGTCGCCGCTGGCGTTGATCGGCGCGAGCACTTCGGCGGCGAACTTGCCGGCTTCGTCGAGGATGGTGTGCAGCAACTCCGGCGTGGCGTCCTCGAAGCCCGGCAGGCGCGAGACGCCGTCCAAGTCGGCCAACTCGGTGGCGGCGAACATCAGATCGCGGATCGGGGCGGTGTAGGTCATGACCGGAACGACATGGTGGACGACGAAAGGAACGACGGCGGAACGGAAGCGCGGACGCGGTCGCGCATTATACGCCAGCGACGGCGGCTTCGTCCCAGTTCGTCTCGGCGGCGGCATACAATCGGCGCATGAACGGCGCGAGAGCGAAGATCCACGGCCACCGCGGCGCGCGCGGGCGGCGTCCGGAGAACACCCTGGCGGCGATCGAATACGCGCTGCGCTGCGGCGCGGACGGCATCGAAGCCGACCTATGCGTGACCGCCGACGACCGCATCGTGCTGCACCACGACCTGCGCCTGAACCGCGACATCGCGCGCGAGGCGGATGGGCGATGGGTTGGTGAGCGAGACGATGTTGTCGGCGAGCGGAACGATGGTGTCAACCAACCGCCCGCGATTCGCGAACTGACATTGCGCGAACTGCGGCGCTACGATGTCGGTCGGTTGCGTCCCGGCAGCGACTACGCCGCGCGCTTCCCTAAGCAAACGCCGACCGACGGCGCGCGCGCGCCGACGCTGCGCGAATGCGCCGAGTTGATCGAACGCCGCGGCGGCGACACGGTGTTCAACTTGGAACTGAAGAGCGACCCCGGCAATCCGGAGTTGACGCCCGCGCCGGCGCGATACCTCGACCTGGTGCAGCGCGAACTGGAGCGACTCGCGGTGATGCCGCGCGTGCTGCTGCAGAGTTTCGACTGGGGCTTGATGCGCCTCGCGGCGCGGCGGCGGGCGTCGTGGCGGGTCGGCTTCACTATGCACAAACCGTGCAGCCGCGCCGACTTGGAGGCGGTCAAGGCGGGCGGCGGCGCGGTGTTCTCGTGCGAGCACGCCGCGCTCGACTGGTCGTTGCTGCGCGCCGCGCATGAACTCGGCTTGGCGGTATGCGCGTGGACGGTGAACGACGCGCACGACATCGAAGCGGTCGCGCGACTGGGGGTCGATGTAATTACCACCGACTATCCGAAACGGTGCCGGGAAATTCTTTCGCGGCGCGGTTGAGTTCGCTAACTCGACTCGTGCGGCATCCACCCGGGCGGACGGATGAGATGCTCGGCTTTATTGCGAATGCCTTTTGCCGTTGCCACTTGGCGCGCGAGTCGCGTTAAGCCGTGGAAGAACACGACCAGCGGGTTGACGGAGTGGATCGGGTCGGTGATGCCGTACACGACTTTTTCGTTTTCCTCGGCGAAGGTGGCGAATAGTTTGTCCCAGACGATGAAGATGCCGGCGTAGTTCTTGTCGATGTATTGCGGATTGGCGCCGTGATGGACGCGGTGATGGGACGGCGTGTTCATCACCGCTTCGATCGGCTTGGGCAACTTGCCGACGGCTTCGGTGTGCAGGAAGGTTTGGTACAGCAGCACGATGGATTCGCTCAGCAAGACCACCGCCGGGTCGAAGCCGATGAGCAGCAGCGGGAGGTGGAAGACGAACGGCACGAACGCGTCCAGCGGGCCGAAGCGATACGCCACCGACAGGTTGAAGTGCGGCGAACTGTGGTGGACGGTGTGGGTCGCCCAGCCGATGCCGATGCGGTGCGTCGCGCGGTGCTCGCAGTAATAGGCGAGGTCGGCGAGCACGATGCACGCGGCGATGCTCCAACCGTTGAGCGGCAAGTCGGCGAGCGCGAAGTTGTCATGCACATAGTAATACCCGCCGACATAGGCGGCGGCGGTGGCGATGATGATGCCGAGCACCGCGTAGTAGGTGATGAAGTTGGCGAGCGAATCGCCGAGCAGGCGCCACGACATTTTTTTGCGCAGCAGATAACGCGCCGCTTCCAACGCGAGCACGACCAACGAGAGCAGAAAAACCCATTCGTTCGCCTGCGCGTCGTAGAAGTAAATCTCATCCGGCGCGAAAACATCCACTCGTCAATGCTCGCCGCCGGCCTTGAAGTTGAACACCGCGCCGGCGCGGATGCCGGAGGGCCAACGCGTGATGGTCTTCCACTTGGTGTAGAAGCGCACACCCTCCGGCCCGTGGATGGCGTGGTCGCCGAACAGCGAGCGTTTCCAGCCGCCGAAA
>JBPCXC010000294.1:0-14394 GCA_051008875.1 bacterium | reverse complement strand
CGCCGCGATAGAAACTAACCGCTTTGTTCTTGGCGCGGCGCGAGAAGGGGGCGATAACCACATGGGTCACGCCGTCGGCGATGTCGTCGTGGATCTGCGCGACGCCGGCGTCGCTGCACAGGAACTCGTGTCGGCGCACCAACTCCGCGCCGCCCTCTTCGGCGACCTTGGCGAGACGCTCGGCGTCGAGGCGCTCGCCGAGCCCGCAGCCCTGGCACAGATACGCGCCGAGTTTGATCTCCGCGTCCATGACTTAAGTGCGCGCCGAGTTCGCCGCGCGCGAGACGCGATTGATGACTTGGATCGCGCGCAACGCCGCCGCGGTCGCGCTTTGCACCGAGCGATTGACATCCAACGGCTCGGCAGCGCAACCGGCGGCAAAAATACCATTGTCGTTGTCGTCGCCGTTGTCATTGTCGCCGTCGCCGTTGCCGTCGTTGTCGCTGCCGTTGTCGTCGCCGTTGCCGTTGCCGTTGTTGTCGCTGTTGTTGTCGCTGTTGTTGTCGCTGTCGTTGTCGCTGTCGTTGTCGCTGTCGTTGTCGTTGTCGTTGTTGTTGTTGTTGTTGTTGTCACTGTCGCCGTTGTCGTTGCCGTTGTCGCTGCCGTTGTCGCTGCCGTTGCCGTTGCCACCATCACCGCCCGCCGTCTTTGCCGCAACGCCTCCCCCGCCGTCATTCCCGCGGTCTGTTGAGCGGGAATCCACACTCGCGGGAGCGAGTGACGCAGACCGAAGGTCTGCTCGCTTTTCACCAGTTCGAAAATCACCGTCGCCGTTCGCCGCGACTTCGATGAAGCCGCTCGAGTCCATTCGCAAGCCCGGCGCGCCATCGGCGACCAGCGCAGCGAGATCAACGCTCGGCTCCATCCCGATCGCCAGCACGACGAGGTCGTGCGCGTTGGCGTAGCGTTGGTAGCCGTGGGTGTCGACGCCGATCAGCACCGGGTTGGCGTCGGCGTCGGGCTCGATGCTGGCGACCTTGGACTTGATGAAATGCACCCGCGGGTCGGCGCGCACCTTGCGCTCGAAATCCTCGAAGCGATCGATCGTGCGGATGTCGATGTAGTAGATCGTCGCCTTCGCCTCGGCGTCGTCGGCGTAGTGCTCGGTGACATACGCGCTTTGCTTCAGCGACGCCATGCAGCAGATGCGCGAGCAATGCGCGAGATGGTTGCGGTCGCGCGAGCCGGCGCATTGGATGAAGGCGATGTCGCGCGCCGGTGCGCCGTCGGACGGTCGCAGCAACTTGCCGCCGGTCGGACCGCGCGCGTCCATCATGCGCTCGAACTCGACGCTGGTGACGACGTTGGCGTGGCGGGCGTAGCCGTACGGCGCGATCTTGGCGGCGTCGTACGGACGCCAGCCGGTGGCGAGGACGACCGCGCCGCATTGGATCTCGACCGCGCGCTCAGCGCTCTCCAAGTCAACCGCGTCGTAGCGGCAGGCGTCGCGCGCGCGCGCGCCGTCGTCGGTGGCGACGATCGACGGATCGATCACATAGCGGCGCGGATACGCCATGTCATGCGGCAGATACGCCGCCTTGATCTTGCCCATGCCTTGGTTGTGCGGGTCGTCGATCTCGGTCTCCACCGCGCGCGCGCAGTCGCCGCAGGCGGTGCAGTTGGCGTTCACATGGCGCGGCGCGATGCGCACGCTCGCGGTGTAGTTTCCGGGCGCGCCTTTGATCCTCTCCAAGCGCGCCATCGTGACCACGCGCAGGCGCGGGTTGGCGGCGATGCGACGCTGGTTGATCTCCTGCCCGCAACTCGGGCGGCACATCTTGGGGAAGTATTTGTGCAGCCGCGCGACCCGCCCGCCGAGCGCCGGGCCTTGCTCGAGCAGCACCACGTCCTTGCCGCATTCGGCCGCCTCCAACGCCGCGGTCATGCCGCTGATGCCGCCGCCGACGACGAGGATGGTTTCATTGCTGGCAACGATGTCGTTCATGTCGGTTGTTGGTGTCGGCGTTCGGTTGTCGGCGTTCGAATCATCGTCGTCGCCGGCCGGTCGGCGACGACGCGAAGCAACCGCGACTATACGACTTAAATCCAGCCGATTCCACCGCCGCGCGCGCTTCCCGTCCGCTGCGCGGCGACCTTGATTTCGAAGGCGCGATGTGTTATAGATTCGTCGCCGGACGCGGATGAAACCACGGCGCAATCGTTCCTCGCCATTCCTTACATTCCTTATAGAGCACTCGCCCGATGAACCCTATTTTCACCAAGCCAGTCGCCGCGTCGCTGGGCGCGGCGTTGCTGGCGGGCGCGTTGCTGGTCGCGCCGAGCGCGAGTCACGCCGGCTGGTATTGCATGAAGATGCCGACCTACGGCAACCGCGAGTTGCTCGCGATCGACGACCTGATTCCGGTGCGCTTCCGCATCGAATACGAAATCAAGACCGAGCGATGGACCAGCCGCGACCGCGTCTATGTCAGACAGCCGGGCGCCGCGTACAACCCCGACAACCGCAACTACGGGATCAACTATATCAGACGCAACTACAACGATTCGCATTTCTGCATGGAGATGCGCGAGGTGGAAATCGGACTGCAGGACTTCGTCAAAAACGCGACTCGGCAAAACAACGGCATCGAGTTCCCGGCCGACGCCGTCGCCAAAATCACCAAGGTCGTCGGCGAAACCTTGTCAACCAACGGCCAGTGCCCGGTGTCGCGCGACGTCAACGAGAACAAGGTGGTCAAGGCGTATCGCCGCAGCCTCAACAACCAAGATCCGTGGGACTGCGCCGGCTTTCGCCGCAACATCGATTCGCCCTATGCCGGCATCGTCAACAAGCACGAACTGCAAAAAAAGAACCGCACCGCATTGATCGCCGAATATGAAGCGGCGGACGTTTTCTACAGCGGCGACGAGAACATCAACTGGGAATACGTGCTGCACGGCCACCCGAAGAAGCCCAAGCGGGCGTACGGCCTTGACCACAACGGCTGGCGCAACGCCGACTGGGGCGCGGCGTTGAAGGTGAAGTTGAATCGGCACTACGACTACCTCGACTGAGTCCGCGCGGCATCATCCATCAATCAAACGCACGGAGAATCCATCATGCGAACATCCCACACCAAGATTGCCTCCCTGTTGCTGGCGGGCGCGTTGTTGATCGTCGCCTCGGCGAGCGTCCATGCCGAGTGGTATTGCATGAAGATGCCGACCCACGGCGACTCGGCGACCACCCCGAACGACAACTCGATTCCGCTGCGCGTGCGCATCGAGTTCGAAGTCAAGAACAAGAAGTACACCCACCGCGGCAAGGCGTATGCGAGTCATCCGTACCGCCAGTTATCAGGCGACGCCAGCAACGCGTGGGGCAACTACATGAAGCAGCCGTACAACGTCGCGCATTACTGCATCAACATGCCGGCGGTGCAGCGCGGGCTGAAAAAGTTCGTGCGCGCCAAGGCGGCGGCCGGCGTCATCCCGCCCGAGAGCACCGCCAAACTGACCGGCATCGTCGGCGAGACCGAGTCGTGGGGCGGGCATTGCCCGATCGCGCGCGACTTCAACAAGAACGTGGTGCACCGATTCTATCGCCGCACCGCCAACGTCATCGATCCGTTCGACTGCGCCGGCTGGCGCAAGGGCATCGACTCGGTGTACGCCGCCATCCCCAACCGACACGAGTTGGCCAAGCGCCTCCACCGCCCGCTCGCCGCCGAGTTGCATAAGCAAGATAAGTTGTTCTATCGCGGCGACCAGCACATCGACTGGCGGAAAATCCTCGGCGGTCACACCTTCATCAAAAACAACCCCAAGGGCGCGGCGTTCGGCGCCGACAAGAAAAAGTGGGAGAAAGCCGACTGGAGCGCCGCGCTGCCGCGGGTGATGGGCAAACGCTGGAACACGCCGGCGCCGGCCGAGGCGATGGCGACCTCGGACAAGGAGGGCATATATTGCCTCAAGATGCCGGTGAAAGGCGAATACGGGCAGCACGGCGACCGTCGCACCGGGATTCGCTACCGCATCCAGTACGAGATCGAGAACGCGCACTTGAAACACCGCGACCGCGTCTATGTGACCCCCGGAAAAAGCTTCCACCCCAACGAAAACAGGCGCCTCATGGTGAAGCGCCAGGATCCGACCCTGTGCTTCTCGATGACCGGCGCCGACGCCGCGCTGAAGGCGTTCGTGCGCGACGCGAACCTCGCCGCCGACGGCTTCCGATTCCCGGCCGGCACCACCGCGCGGGTGACCGAGTTCGCCATGGAGACCAGTGCGGACGGCAAGGGGGATTGCTATCCGGCGACCGTTCTCGACCAGAACATCATATACCGCACCTTTCTGCACTACGAAGGCGATTCGTGGCGCTGCAGATGGCTGAACGCCGGAGTTCATTCGCCCTACGCGCTTATTCCCAACCACGACGCGATGCGCTGGGAAAGCCCCGAGATGTTGCAGCAGCACGAGAACGCCGGCACGTATGAGTTCGACAGCCGCATCATGTACCACTACGACAAAGGCAACGACAGCGGCATCGACTGGGCGCGCGTCCAGCGCGAGGCGATCACCACCGACCGCGATGCGTGGACCAAGTCGCGCTGGTGGGCGGGGGCGCTGAAACACCGACTGCCGCTGCAGATAGACGACTGGGGCTGCAAAACCCAAAAAGTGTTCTTGGCGTGCGCCAACTAATGAGCGCGCGCGGCGACGATGTATAGCCCGGCTTGATGCGCGCCGAGAAACTCGCTTCCTGCGGGCCGGGAAACAGTGTTATATATCGCATCGTGCTTTTCCATTCAATTCCACAATCATGCAAAGGTGATAATCAATGAACAGATCATTCAAAAAACTGTCGGTCTCGGTGTTTGCGACGCTGTTGCTTTGCGCCGCATCGACCGCGACCTACGCCAGTTGGTACTGCGTCAAAATGGCGACGCACGGCGAGAGCGGCTGGTCGGGTCGCGACAACAAGATCGGGCTGAAGTTCGTGTACGACTACGAGATCAAGAACCACAAGGGCACGCTGAAGGGCAGTTACAGCACCGACGGCCGCGGCGAGTACGATGTGCCCCACTTCAGCTACGACTACGGCGGAAAGCATGTCTGCATCGACATGGAGATGCTGCAGATCGGGCTGCGCTCCTTCGTCGCCAGCGCGAACGAAGAAGAGCATGGCTTCGCCTTCCCGCCCAACTCGGTCGCCAACATCACCGGCGTCAAAGCCGATATCCGCTGGGGCGACAACTGCCCGAAAGGCAACCTCTCGCAGAACCATTTCTTCCGCGTATGGCGACGCTCCGGCAACCACGTGTTTCCGTTCGATTGCGACGTGTTGCGCGTAGGCAACGATTCTCCGATCGCCGACACGCGCGAGCGGGAATTCCAGGAAAAGGACCAGCGCAAGAAACTCAACCCGAAGAACTTCTTCCAGACCGTGCAAAAGGCGATGCCGCACATTTGGAAGAATCATTATCCGGGCATGATAACGGTGCAGCAGCATCGACGCGGATTGCTGGCGCAGGTTGATGGCATTCGCGCAAATGCGTCGGACGCGGTAAAGGAGGCGAACCTAGCGGCGCAGGCCAATGATCGACAAGTGGCGGCGCTCGAGTCGGCGGCGGAGTCGTCGAACGAGCCGATGAGCGATGCGACCAAGGCCGCCATCTGGAAGACGAAGAACCACGCGGCGAGATTTCGCAAGATGGCAACCGGATTCACCGAAGTCGCCGACGATGCCACTAAACTCAGGAAGCCCGTCTACAACGCCCGCGGCGGCAACGCAATCCACGCGCGAGGTCAAGGCGTGACCGCGTTGCAAACCAAACTGGGGAATCGGTATGCGAAATTCGTGGCGTTGACCGAGAAAGGAAAGGATGCGGCACCCGGCGTCTTGGCAGAACTCACCTCACTCATAAACGACGCGCCCGATAAGCGGCAGTCGAAGAAAGCCTATGGGCCGGACGAAGAAGTGCCGGAGCAATAAGCGCAAGTCGGATTCCTCGACGCCGCCCTTGGCAACAAGGGCGGCGTTTTTCTTGTCCGCACGCCGCAAAACATAAGGATTCCGCCGCAAAACCGGCGGCTCGCGGCGGTTGATTTCGGTCGAAATCGGGCTATAATCGCCCCAGCTGGCGATGCCCGCGCGCATCCCGGCGCCATCAAAACTCGCGAAAACCACGATCGTTCCGGACTGTTTCGTTGTGACCCACAAAGGTTTGCTTGCGACACCCAAAGCGCTGCTGGTCATGCTCGGCATATCGCTGTCTGCTTGCGTCGCCGCGCCGTCGGCGCCGGTGGACTACAACGACACGCAAATCTTCGACACCGGCGGCTGCGAGTTGTGCAATCGCAAATACATCAACCTCTCCGGGCAAGACCTGACCGGCGTCGATTTCTCCGGCTATTATCTGTTCAACGCCAAACTGACCAACGCGAAGTTGGCGCACACCAATTTCCGCAGCACCAATTTGATCCTGGCGATCCTCGACCGCGCCGACGCCAACAACGCCAACTTCAAGTTCAGCGACCTGTCGCAGAGCACCGCCCGCGAAACCAACTTCCGCGAGGCGAACTTCTATTTCGCCCGCGGCCACTCCATCGACCTCGACCGCACCGACTTGATCAAGGCGAACCTGACCGGCGTGTCGTTCAGCAATGTCCGCATCAACCACAGCTTCGGGCTGCACGCGATCTTGACCAGCGCGCAACTGATCGACTCGACCGGACGCCACGCCGACTTCCGCTTCGCCTCGGCGGAGAAGGCGAAGTTCACCGGCAGCGACTTCTCCAACGCCAAGTTCACCAACAGCCATCTGCGCGAAGCCGACTTCGACGGCACCACGCTCGCCGGCGTGTCGTTCGAGTACGCCAACCTGGTCGGCGCATCGTTCCGCGGCAGCGACCTGACCGGCGCGAAGTTCTTCGGCGCCGACCTGTCGTACGCCGACTTCACCGACGCCGACCTGAGCGCGGCGCAACTGGCGAGCAGCAACCGCTTCGACACCAATTTCTGCAACGCCAAAATGCCCGACGGGAAAACCGGCAAATGCCTGAATCCCGAACTCGAACCTGAGCCCGCGCAGCAAGCGGAGGCGCAGCCCGCCGCCGATGCCGACTTAGGATCCACCAACGACAAAGACCCGATCTAGCGCAATGAATATTCGAATCCCCAGTAGTTGGCTGGCGTTCGCACTGTTCCTGCTCGCCGCCATCCCGAACACCGCACGCGCCGAGGCGCTGCTAATCTCGATCACCCGCTCCAACACCACGGCGCATCATCTGTGCGACTATAAAGCCGCCGACATATGCGCCTTCCCGAGCGTCGGGCTGATTTGGCAACTGGTGCATGAGAACGGCAACATCTATATCTTCTCCCACCAATCCAAGCGCCACTCGTTGCGATATATGGGATTCAGGTCGGTGAACTCGCTACGCTCGGGACAGACCATCGTGTTCGACTCCAACGCCTACACGATCAAGATGACGCCGATGTGGGCGGTCAACCAATTGTTCTGACAAATGCCACCAAAACACGACAAACGCCCGATGCCGCATTCGTTTTTCTCAAGCGCGGTCTTGGCCGCGGCGATTCTGGCAAGCACCCCGCTATTCGCGCAGACTCCCGACCTAGGGCAAGACATCAACCCCAAGTCCAAGTTGATGTTGATTGGCACCGCTGGCCCCAAAGGCGTGTACTTCCCCGCCGGCAACGCGGTCTGCGATGTGATCAACGAGGACATCCTCGTATCCGGCATCCGTTGCTTGGCGTTGAACACCGGCGGGGCGGTCTATAACATCCACGCGGTCCACAACGACCATGTGCAGATCGGCGTGACCCGCGATGACCTGCTGGCGGACGCGTATATCGGTCGCGAGGATTTCCAAGGCACCGAGCCAATGTCCGAACTGCGCATCATCATGCCGCTGTACGACGACCCGGTGTCCATCATTGTTCGCGAAGAATCCCCGATCAACACAGTCGAGGACCTCAAGGGAAAGCATGTCAACATCGGCGCGCTCGGCACTGGCCGGCGCGCATTCAGCCAGTTCCTGTTCAAACTCAAGAGATGGAGCGAGGCGGACCTCGCTAGCATCGGCGAATACTCCATCGCAACGATGCTGCAGGCACTGTGCGAAAACAAGTTCGACGCGATGATTCAACTGGTCGGCTATCCGTCGCATTTCTACGACAACCTGCAGAGGAATTGCCCGGTCCGGGCGCTGTCGCTGGACGCCCCTACCGTGCAAGCAATCCTGAAGGAAAAGCCGTCGTTCAAGCGCATCGTGGTCAAATACCCCGGCAATGATGGGCAGATGAGATCATTCAACACCGTGGCGGCGACAATCGTGCTGTTCGCCGACACCAACAGCATGACCGCCGAAGAAGTTCGGAAGATACTACAACAACTCCGCTCAAACACCGAATACCTCCACAACAACAGCAGCATCACCCACTCCGTCCCCGCGCCCGGCGCATCGTCCAATCGCGCCGTTCCCTATTTCCAGTTATTCTGAATCCAAGCCATGCCCGCCGCGCGCAGCAAAGTCAAAGTCATCTTCGTCAGCGTTCTCGCGCTCAGCGTAAGCGCGTGCCAGACCACTGGCACGCGGTTGGCGGTGGATGCCGACGGCGCCCTCGCCACGCCGCAGGGCGACTTCATCCGGCGCGAGCCGAGCGCGGAGATTCGCCAAGTGCATCAATGGCTGCTCGACGGCGAGCACGAGCGCGCGTCGAAGTGGCTCAATCAAGCCTTGCGCCACAACATAGACGACGCCGAACTGCAGTTCTTGAACGGCCTCGCCTATCACCTGATGTCGCAGACCGACGTCAGCCAGCGCGACCTCGCCGCCGAGGGCTATCGCCTGTCGCTGAAGTTCGACAACACCCAATGGGCGCCGCATTACTTCCTCGGCGTGCTGGCGATGGAGGCGCGCGAATACAACCGCGCGCTACGGCACTTCAGCGACGCCGCCTTGCACAACCCCGACAGCGCGTCGTTGCTGAAGGACATGGCGGCGGCGGCGTACTTGGGTCGCCAGCCCGACTTGGCGGCCGGCCTCTACGAGCAACTGCTCAGCCAAGCACCGGACAACGACCAATACCGCGCCGACTATGCGCTGTCATTGGCGGCGCTCGACCTGCATCAAAAAGCCGCGGCGCAACTCGACCGCATCGGTAATCCGGCGCGGCGGGCGTTCGCGCGCAAGCGGCTCGAGCACTGGCGAAGATTCCACCAAAACGCCAAAACCGCCGCCGCTACCACTACCGCCGCCGCGGACGGCTTCATCAAGGCGCAATACGACGACGAGTACTCGGATGAGTATTCGGACGAATACGGCGAAGAAGGCGGAGAAGGCTACGACGAGTTCGGCGACGGCGGCGGCATCCAAGAGGTGCGGTCGGAACAGCAAGTTATTTTGGATGTGGTGTTTATTCGTTCGGAGGAATCTTCTTCGACCAGTCGAGGGATTAATTTGCTGAATGGTTTGCATTTGCTGTATACGGACGGCATAGATATAGCTGGGACAGACGGTATTTTTGGTACTGATATTCCGAAGGGAAAAACGAGCAGAGCGACGAGGACGATTAAATTTGGAAATACTGATGGTAGTGATGAGGTAATCAGATATTCACTGAACATCATCAACTCCGCATCGAATCGTAGCGAAGTGCTGGCAAGACCGAGCCTCACCGTCACCGACGGCGAGACCTCACGATTCTTCTCGGGGCGGAACATCCTCGGCGTGGTTCCGGGCGGCGGCGATTTTTCAAACACCCAAGTGGATCGCGACATTGGGGTCACGTTGAGCGTCAGCCCGCTGTTTTTGGACAGCGGTCGCATTCAACTGAACATCAACGCGCAACGCACTTTTCTGACGACACCCAGCACTTCGATTCAAGGATTCCAAGATGAAATCAACACATCCAAAACCGAAATCAACACCACGGTGGTGATGGACTTCGGCGAGACGTTAGTGCTGAGCGGCTTGAGCGAAAAAGAAACCGGCAACGAACGCAGCGGCGTTCCGTTCTTGCAGGATATCCCGGGTGTGCAATACTTCTTCTCCAAACGAGAGACGAGTGAGTTTCAGAAATCGGTGATGGTTCTGGTCACCCCGCGACTGCCGGCTTACACCTACCAACCGCCCGGCGTCGCCGCGAGCAAAGACGGCGGCGGCACTTCGGTTGACGAGTTCAAGTCGTATTATCAGGATTGGTTCAAACCCTATCCCAACTGGGCGTCGGTGTTCAATCATCTCGAGCACAATCGGCTATACCGCGAGTTCCGCACTTCGGACGTGACTCTGGAGCAGTGGGAGAGCCGCGAGACTCGGGAGTCCCGCCTGCGCGACGCGATCGACTCGCTTTATTTCTAAGCGACCAAGCGCATCGGACGCGCGCCACTCTTTTCAAGCCGCGCGCGGTCAGCACGACGCAATGAACCACGAACTCGCGCAATACCGCATCCACGACGAGCCGTACTACGCGCCGCAGCACGACGAGATCGAGTTGTTCGAAGCGGCGTACCGCAATGCCATCCCGGTGCTGCTCAAGGGTCCGACCGGCTGCGGCAAGACGCGCTTCGTCGAGCATCTCGCTTGGCGGCTGGCGCGGCCGCTGGTCACGGTGTCGTGCCACGACGACCTGACCGCCGCCGACTTGGTCGGGCGCTACTTGATCGTCGGCGGCGAGACGCGCTGGACCGACGGACCGCTGTGCCGCGCGGTGCGCGCCGGCGGCATCTGCTATCTCGACGAGATCGTCGAGGCGCGCAAGGACACCACGGTGGTGATCCATCCGCTCGCCGACGACCGCCGCGCGCTGCCGATCGAGAAGACCGGCGAACTGCTCGCCGCGCCGCCGGAGTTCCACTTGGTGATCTCCTACAACCCGGGCTATCAAAGCGTGCTCAAGGACTTGAAGCAAAGCACGCGGCAACGATTCGTCTCGATCGAGTTCGCCTATCCGCACGCCGAACTCGAGACCGAGATCATCGTCGCCGAGTCCGGGCTTGGCCAGCACGACGCCGCCAAGCTGGTCAAGTACGCCGGCATGACGCGCAACCTCAAGGGCAGCGGGCTGGAGGAAGGCGCCAGCACCCGGCTGCTGGTGCACGCGGCGAAGTTGATGGCGAGCGGCATCGCCCCGCGCGCCGCCTGCCGCGGCGCGATCGCCGAGACCTTGACCGACGACCCCGACATGCTGACCGCGATCAACGAACTCGGCGCCTCGCTGTTTTAATCGCTGCGTTCATCGTTGTTGTAGCAACAACCAGAAACAACAACATCGCGCTGCCGCAAGCCGCTTTGCTTCATTGACGCGCTCGCGGCATCGTGCTATAATGCGCGCGCGGTTCCAATCCGTTTCCATCGAACTTTTTCGGAGCGCGACATGATCACACCGACCACCAAACCCGCCGCATTGCTGTCGGCGCTATTGTTGTCAGCCGCCCTGCTGCTCTCGTTCGCGCCGACCGCCGACGCCGGCGAGTACTGCATGAAGCGACCGACCACCGGCGACAACTGGCGACACGGCGGCGACGACCAACTCTGGCTGCTGTTCGACTATCTCTACACCATCACCGTCGACGGCAAGGTCGTCGACCGCGGTCAAGGATGGATTGATCGCCGCGGAAAATTGATCGGTCCCGGCATTCGCGGGCTCGAAGGGATGTACGATCGAATCGACTGGCCCGGACGCAACATCTGCGTCGATATGCACAAGTTCGAGCGGGAGTTCCAGCGGCGCATGAGAGGGATGCAAAGGGCCGGCGACTATCCGCCCGAAGCGGTCGCGCGCATCATCGAATTTCGCGGCCGCTTGTATAACGCCCAAGACCGCGAGCCCTGCCCGGGGGCGTTCTTCTACTACAACGCGCACAACGATTCGTATCAGCACGATACGCTGGTCAAGGTCTTTCGGATGGCGGATCCGACGTCCAATGCGCGGCCGTTCGAATGCGTCGAATAACCTAGCGCGCAGCGACGCGCCGACGACGCTGGACACCGCCGCGCAAAAGCAAGCCGCCGCGCACGCCGCGCTGGAGTACATCCAAAGCGGCGACGTGGTCGGCGTCGGCACCGGCTCGACCGCCGACTTCTTCATCGACGCTCTCGCCGGCATCGCGCGCAAGATTGACGGCGCGGTGGCGAGTTCCGAGGCGAGCGCGACGCGGCTGCGCGCGCACGGCATCGCGGTGCGCGACTTGAACGCGGTCGGCGCGCTGCCGCTGTATGTCGACGGCGCCGACGAAGCGACCCGCCATCTGCACCTGATCAAAGGCGGCGGCGGCGCGTTGACGCGCGAGAAGATCGTCGCCGAAGCGAGCGCGCAGTTCGTCTGCATCGCCGACCGCAGCAAACTGGTCGCGGTGCTCGGCGCATACCCGCTGCCGATCGAAGTGATCCCGATGGCGCGCGGACTGATCGGCCGCGCGATCGCCAAACTCGGCGCGCTGCCGGAACTGCGCGAAAACTTCACCACCGACAACGGCAACTTCATCCTCGACGCGCGCAATCTATCGATCGAAAACCCGGTGGAGATGGAGCGCCGCCTCAACCAACTGCCCGGCGTGGTCACCGTCGGCCTGTTCGCGCGGCGCGGCGCGGATGTGCTGCTGCTCGGCGGCGAATCGGGCGTGGAAACGCTGCGAGCGTGAACGCGCGGAACTCGTCGCGCTTAAACTCGTCGCGTTAAGTACTGCCCGCCGAGATCAAGCCTTCCTGACGGTGAAATGGAACTCGCCGTCGGTCTCGAATGACTCCAGCAACTCGTTGCCGGTCTGCGCGGCGAAGGCTTCGAAGTCGCTGACCGCTCCGGGATCGGTGGCGACGATGCCGAGCACTTCGCCGGCGCCCATCGCGCTCAGCGTCTTCTTGGCGCGCAGGATCGGCAACGGGCAATTCAGCCCGCGCACATCGAGTTCTTGATCGCGTGGAACGGTGGATTCGGTCATGGCGTACCTCGTGCGCCGCAGCGCTTGTCGAATGCCGCGTATATTAAGTGAAGCGCGTAGCGTACCGAATTTCAGCCGCGTCGGCAATCCCTAATTCCCGATTCCCAATTCCAAGCGGCGCCGAAAACGGGTATGATCGCGGTTTCCGTTTCATTTCGCCGGGACTGCGAACGCTGGCAACGATATGTCGCGCCGACCGACCACCCACATTTCCCGCTCCGCCCGCCACGCGACAATGGCGGCGTTGCTCGCGCTGGCAACGGCATCGCCGGCTTGGGCGCTCGACGAAAACACGGCGAGCGAAAACGCGGCTGGCGAAAACGCGAGCGCATCCGACGAGTTGCCGGAACTCGGCGACAGCGCGACGCGGGTGCTGTCGCCGGCGCGCGAGCGTGAGATCGGGCAGCAGTTCCTGCGCCAGATCATTCAAGAGAACGCCTACATCGACGACCCGGAACTGAACGCCTATCTCAACCGACTCGGCGAACGGATCGCGCGCAACGCGTCGCTGCGCGGCACGCCGATCACGATCCACTTGATCGAAGCAAAATCGTTGAACGCGTTCGCCGTGCCCGGCGGCCACATCACCTTGCACAGCGGCTTGGTGCTCGCCGCCGCCGACGAGAGCGAACTCGCTTCGGTGATCGCGCACGAGATCGCGCACACATCGCAACGCCACCTGCCGCGCATGCTGGCGAAGGCGCAAGCCAACGCATTGCCGGCGGCGGCGGCGTTGCTCGCCTCGGTGCTGGTCGGCGGGCAAGCGGGGCTCGCCGGCTTCACCGTCGCCAACGCCGCGCTGCTGTCGAATCAACTCGCCTACACCCGCGACTTCGAGCGCGAAGCCGATTCGATCGGCATCAAACTGCTCGCCGAATCTGGCTACGACCCGACCGCGATGGCGTTGTTCTTCAACAAATTAGAGCGCAGCGGACTCGGCAACGAAGTGCCGGACTTCCTGCGCACCCATCCGCTGTCCTACACCCGCACCGCCGCCGCCGAGAACCGCGCCGATGCGTATCCGCCGCGCGACTATCCGCCGTCGCGTGCGTTCTATTTGGCGCAAGCGAAAATCCGCGTGCTGTCGGCGCGCGAAAACGACGAGGTCGGAACCACGCTCGGTTATTTCCAAGATCAACTCGCCGGCGACGACACCGACGCCGTGCAACGCGACGCGGCGACCTATGGCATCGCGCTGACGCAGCAAAAGCAGCGGCAATACGATCAAGCGCGCGCGACTCTGCAGCCATTGCTCGACGCGCATCCCGATGTGATCGCATTCCAACTCGCGCGCGCCGGCATTGATCTCGCCGCCGGCGATGTCGCCGCCGCCGCCGCGCGGCATCAACGCCTCGCCGAGATCGATCCGCGCCCGCTGTATTTGACTCATTACCAAACCGAGGCGTTGATCGCCAACGGCGACGCCGCCGGTGCGAAGCGCGTGGTGCGCCATCAACTGCGCCGGCACAAGGACTTGTTCACGTTG
>JBPCXC010000293.1:0-3936 GCA_051008875.1 bacterium | reverse complement strand
CGCGATAAGAAGCCGCAGCGAACAAGGCGGGCGCGCGCGATGAGTTGGCTGCTCGGCGGCATCGTCGTGTTCTTCGGCGTGCATCTGATTCCCGCGCGCCCGCCGTTGCGGCAGAAACTGGTGCATGCCTTCGGCGAGTCGCCGTATAAAGGCGCGTTCGCGATCCTCTCGCTGCTCGGCTTGGCGTTGATGGTCAAGGGCATCGGCGCGGCCGAGCGCGTCGTGGTGTGGCAGCCGCCGGCGTTCGCCGATGCGGTCGCCGCGGTGGCGATGGCGCCGGCGTTGATCCTGCTCGCGGCGTCGTTGTTCGACAATCACATCCGGCGCGTCGCGCGCCATCCGATGTCGCTCGCGATGCTGCTGTGGGCTGGCTCGCATCTGCTCGCCAGCAGCGAACTCGCCGCGCTGATTTTGTTCGCCAGTTTCGCCGCCTACGCGCTGTTCGACCTGCGCCGCCGCGACCGCGGCGAGCGCGGCACGGCCAAACCGGTGTCGTTCGGCCGCGACGCGCTCGCGGTGATCATCGGGCTGGTCGCGTATGCGCTGCTGGTCGCGTTCCACGCGCGGCTGTTCGGCGTCGCGATCGCGTTGTGAGTTATGACGTGCGCCGCGTTTCATCCGCCGGGAAATCAACCATGACCGAGACCAAGACCGGAAGATGCCATTGCGGCGCGGTCGAGTTCGAGATCACGCTGCGCAACGGGCTGGAGAACCTGCGCCGCTGCAACTGCTCGCTGTGCCGGCGCAAGGGCGCGATCATGGCGGCGGTGCCGCTCGACTCGCTGCGGGTCGTGCGCGGCGCCGACCATCTCGGTTTGTATCAATGGAACACCCGCGTCGCCAAGCATTACTTCTGCAAGGCCTGCGGCATCTACACCCATCACGCGCGGCGCAGCAACCCGGATGAATACGGCGTCAACATCGGCTGCTTGGACGACGTCGATCCATACGCGCTCGGCGATGTGCCGGTCGGCGACGGACGCGCGATGAGCGTGGCGTCCGACGACGCCTAACGACTTTAGCGCCGACGATAACCAACGCCGACGCCGACCAACACGAGCGGGCGACGCGAGCGGACGACGACTCCCGCCGACGTTCGCTTACCTCCGATTCACCGCCGGCGCGCGCTTCACTCCGGCTGCTTGACCACGCGCAGATACGGCTTCAGCGTCTTCCATCCCTGCGGGTATTTCTCCTTCGCATCCTCGTCCGACACCGACGGCACGATGATGACGTCGTCGCCGCTGCGCCAGTTCACCGGCGTCGCGACTTGATGCCGTTGGGTCAGTTGCATCGAGTCGAGCACGCGCAGGATCTCGTCGAAGTTGCGACCGGTGGTCATCGGATAGGTCATCATCAACTTGATGTTCTTGTCCGGACCGATGACATAGACCGTGCGCACGGTGGCGTTGGTCAGCGCGGTGCGCCCCTCGGCGGTGCCGTCCAAGTCGGCCGGGAACATGTTGTACGCCTTGGCGACGCGCAACTCGGTGTCGCCGATCATCGGGAAGTTGATCGCGTGCCCCTGGGTCTGCTCGATGTCGTTTGCCCACGCGGCGTGATCGGCGACCGAGTCGATGCTCAACCCGATCACCTTGCAGTTGCGCCGCTCGAACTCGGGCTTCATCTTGGCGACATAGCCGAGTTCGGTGGTGCATACCGGGGTGAAGTCCTTCGGGTGCGAGAACAGGATGCCCCAGCCGTCGCCGAGCCATTGATGGAAATCGATCTCGCCGTCGGTGGTTTCGGCGCGGAAGTTCGGCGCCTGATCGTTGATGCGAAGTGCCATGATTGCCTCCTCCTAAGAGTGCTAAGAGTGTTAAAAGAATGTCAGCGCGTGTCGGCGTGCGACGCGCGAGCGCGCGCCTGATTAACGATTGACCATCAACGCCGCGCCAAGTTCCCGCGGCGCGTGCGCGGCGAGGTCAGCCGGTCACTTCGATCACCGCGTCGCGCACGATGCCGGCGATCTGGTCGAGGATCGCTTCGTCGGTGTTCAGCGGCGGCGCGAGGCAGATCAACTCGCTGCGCACGCGGGTGTGCAGGCCGCGCTTGAGCATCGCCTGGGTCAGTTTCGCGCCGAGGGCGAAGTCGGCGCCGTACCATTCCTTGCTCGCTTTGTCGGCGACGATCTCGACTCCGGCCATCATGCCCAAGCCGCGCACGTTGCCGACATGCGCGAGGTCGTCGAGCGCGTCGTGCAACTTGGCCAAGAGATGCGCGCCCTTCGCCGCGGCTTGTCCGACCAAGTCTTCGCGCTCGATGATGTCGAGCGTCGCCAGCGCGACCGCGCAGGTGGTCGGGTGGCCGCTGTAGGTGTACGCGTGCATCCACGGCGTCTCGCTGGCGGTGATGGTCTGCGCGATCTCATCGCTGATGCCGATGCCGCCGAGCGGCAGCGCGCCGGAGGTGATCGACTTGGCGAACTGCATCAAGTCCGGCTGCACGCCGAAATGCTCCAAGCCGAACATCCGGCCGGTGCGGCCGAAGCCGGTGATGACTTCGTCGGAGACCAGCAGCACGTCGTATTGATCGCAGATTTCGCGGATGCGCTTGAAGTAGTCCATCTGCGGCACGATCACGCCGCCGGCGCCCTGCACCGGCTCGGCGATGAACATCGCGACCGTATCGGCGCCTTGGCGTAGGATCTCCTGCTCCAGTTCGTTGGCCGCGGCGATGCCTTGCGACGAGCCGTCCGCCGGCATCGGATAGTGATACGGGTCGGGCGACGGGATGTGGCTGAAGCCGGGGATCAGCGGGCCGAAACTCTTCCAGTATCCGCTGATGCCGGTGGCGCACATCGCCGCGAAGGTGACGCCGTGATAGCCCCATTGGCGGCCGATGACCTTGGTCTTCTCCGCCATGCCTTTGGCGCGCCAGTAGTAGCGCGCGAGTTTGATGTTGCTGTCGGTCGACTCGCCGCCGCCGCAGGTGAAGTAGAAGTTGTTGATGCGCGGATAGACCAGTGCGGCGAGACGCTCGGCGAGTTCGATCGCCGGTCGGTTCGAGCCGCCGGCGTAACTCGAGGTGAAGGCGAGTTCGCGCATCTGCTTCGACGCGGCGTCGGCGAGTTCGGCGCGGCCGTGCCCGGCGCTGACGTTCCACAAGCACGACAAGCCGTCGATGAAGCGATTGCCGTCGGCGTCGTATAGATACGAGCCCTCGCCGCGCACCCATACGCGGCCGTTGGCGTGGCCGGCGGTGTGATGCAGCGGGTGGATCATGTGCTGGTGGTCGATGGCGAGCAGCGCGGCGTTGGATGACGATGCGTTCATGGGGCAAACCTCGGTCGGGCGGTGGTGGTGGTCGAAAAGCCGACGGACGCCGGCGGACAAAATAGCAAGCGGCGATTATCACTGCCGGCGCGTCGCGTGCGCAACCGATTCCGGTGGATTTCGCGCTTGGGACGCGACGGCAAGGCGACGACGACGCGCCGATGCGCCGTTCGCGCGCGTCGGCGGACGGGTGATATAGTGCTTGCCCGCGAACGCCGCGCGATGGTTTCGCGCGGCGTTCGCGATTGAATGATTCGCCGCGACGAATCGCTCGGCGCAATCGTCCGCGGCGATTCGATTGAATCCAACTATGCCGACAACCACCCGCACTTCGCCGACCCGCGCGTCGCAATCGCCGTCGTCGCACTCGCAACCGCGACCGCGCTTGCGCGACGCCGCCAGTTTGATTCTGGTCAAGCGCGCCGACACCGACCCGCGCGTGCTGCTCGGCCGGCGCGCCGCCTCCAACCATTTCATGCCGGGCATGTATGTCTTCCCCGGCGGCGCGTTGCAGCGCGACGACTTCGACGCCGACGCCGCCGGCGCGCTGGCGACGGCGCATGCGCGCGCGATGGGCGTGCGCGGCGACCGTCGCCATGCCGAGGCGTTGGCGAAGGCGGCGATCCGCGAGACCGCCGAGGAGACCGGGCTGATGCTCGGC
>JBPCXC010000292.1:0-6315 GCA_051008875.1 bacterium | reverse complement strand
GTAAACAAGGTTGCGGTGGTCATGCGGGTGGTCTCCGGTTGGTGTGGTGGAGCGATGACAACAGCCCAGGATTGAGGGCAAGAACGGGCGGAACTATAGCACATTTCGCGTCATTCTTGTAGTCGTCTTCACCGCGGTCTTTGCGCGTATCGTCCCTGATGCGCGACCTGCGGGCTCGCCTGCGCTCGCGAAAAAACGCTCTCGGCGTTTTTTCGCGCAACCATCCCCCTAGGCCGTCATTCCCGCTTAACAGACTGCGGGAATGACGGCGGGGGAGGTTTTTTGCGGAGATCCATTTCTGCTGTTGTTGCGCGAGCGTCAGCGAGCCCGAAGGGCGTATCAGGATGATACGCGCAATGACGGCGGACTCGAAGTGCGCAGTCAGCCGAGCGCGGTCAGCACTTGTTCGATGCTGTGCTTGGCGTCGCCGAACAGCATGCGCGTGTTGTCGCGCACGAACAGCGGGTTGTCCACGCCGGCGTAGCCGCTCGCCATGCTGCGCTTGAGCACGATGACGTCGCGCGCGTGCCACGCCTCAATCACCGGCATGCCGGCGATCGGACTGTTCGGTTCATCGAGCGCCGACGGATTGACGATGTCGTTGGCGCCGATCACCATCACCACGTCGGTGACGCCGAGGTCGGGGTTGATCTGCTCCATCTCCAGCACGATGTCGTACGGCACCTTGGCTTCGGCGAGCAGCACGTTCATGTGCCCCGGCATCCGCCCGGCGACCGGGTGGATCGCGAAGCGCACCGCGACGCCGCGCTCGCGCAGCCGCCGCGCCAACTCCGAGACTGGATGCTGCGCCTGCGCCACCGCCATGCCGTAGCCGGGCACGATCACCAGCGAGTCGGCGTTGGCGAGCAAGTCGGCGGTGGCGGCGGGGTTGATCGAGGTCGTCGCGGCTGTCGCGTCGTCCGACTGAAGCGTCGCCGGCGCGGAGTCGCCGCCGCCGAAGCCGCCGAGGATGACGCTGATGAAGTTTCGATTCATCGCGCGGCACATGATGTAACTCAGGATCGCGCCGCTCGAGCCGACCAGCGCGCCGGTGATGATCAGCAAGTCGTTGGAGAGCATGAAGCCGGTCGCGGCGGCGGCCCAGCCGGAGTAACTGTTCAGCATCGAGATCACCACCGGCATGTCGGCGCCGCCGATCGCCATCACCATGTGCACGCCGAACAGCAACGCCAGCGCGGTCATCAACAACAGCGCAAGCAGCGGCGACGGCGCAGCCTCGGCGGCGACGAACGCGTAGCCGAGATAGACGCAGGCGATTCCGAGCGCGAGGTTCAGCCAGTGCCGCGCCGGCAGCATCAGCGGCGCGCTGGCGAGGATGCCTTGCAGTTTGCCGAAGGCGGCGACCGAGCCGGTGAAGGTGACCGCGCCGATCAGCACGCCGAGGTAGATTTCGACTTGCTGTATGGTGCGCTCGGCGCCGCGCAGATCGCTGCCGTCGAGGAAGGTGGTCAGCCCGACCAGCACCGCGGCGAGGCCGACGAAACTGTGCAGCATCGCGATCAGTTGCGGCATCGCGGTCATCTGCACGCGCGCCGCCAGCACCGCGCCGGCGACGCCGCCGAGCGCCATCGGCAACGCGATCAGCGCGTAGTTTCCGACCGCGTCGCCGAGCAAGGTCGCGCTCAGCGCCAGCGCCATGCCGGCGATGCCGCAGAGGTTGCCGCGCCGCGCGCTGCGTTGATGGCTGAGCCCGCCGAGGCTGAGGATGAACAAGATCGCGGCGACGATATACGCCGCGTTGACCACGCCTTGGTTAAGCAGCCCGGCGGATGTCGTCATCGCAAATCTTCAGTCGCGCGCGCGGCGTCAGCGTTGGAACATGCGCAACATTCGCTGGGTGACCAGAAAGCCCCCGGCGATGTTGATCGAGGCGAGCAGCACCGCGAACAGCGCCAGCCAGCGCCAGTCGGGCGAGCCGGTCTGCAGCAGCGCGCCGATGATGATGATGCTGCTGATCGCGTTGGTGACGCTCATCAGCGGCGTGTGCAGCGCCGGCGTGACGTTCCAGATCACTTGCCAGCCGACGAAGCAGGCGAGCACGAAGACGATGAAGTGGTTCATGAACGACGCCGGCGCGACCGCGCCGACGGCGAGGATCGCGCACGCGCAGCCGAGCAGGCCGATGCCGCTCGACCAAGCGCGCGCGCGCGACGCGGACGTGGACGATACCGACGATGCCTTGGTCGCCATCTTCGCCGTCGGCTTGGGCGCGGGCGGTGGCGACGGCGTTGGCCGTGGTATCGGCGGCGGCGGCCAAGTGACTTCGCCGCGGTGCGCAACCGTGGTGCCGCGGATTACTTGGTCGTCCATGTCCACCACGATTTCGCCGTCCTGGCGCGGGGTCAGTTCGGTGATCAAATGACGCACGTTGGCGGCGTACAACTGGCTCGCCTGCGCCGCCATGCGCCCCGGCAAGTCGGTGTAGCCGACGATGCTGACGCCGTGGCGCCGCGTCACCGCGCCGACTTCGGTCAACTCGCAGTTGCCGCCTTGCTCGGCGGCGAGATCGACGACGACGCCGCCGTTCTTCATCGACGCCACCATCTCGGCGGTGATGAGTTTCGGCGCCGGCTTGCCGGGGATCAGCGCGGTGGTGATGATGATGTCCACCTCGCGCGCCTGCGCCGCGAACAACGCCATCTCGGCGGCGATGAACTCCGCGCTCATGGTCTTGGCGTAGCCGCCTTCGCCGCTGCCGTCCTCGTCGAAGTCGAGTAGCAGGAACTCGGCGTTGAGGCTTTCGATTTGCTCCTTGACCTCGCGGCGGGTGTCGAACGCGCGCACGATCGCGCCGAGGCTGGCGGCGGCGCCGATCGCCGACAGCCCGGCGACGCCAGCGCCGATGACCAGCACCTTGGCCGGCGGGATGCGGCCGGCGGCGGTGATCTGGCCGGTGAAGAAGCGCCCGAAATGCTGGCCGGCCTCGATCACCGCGCGATAGCCGGCGACGTGCGCCATCGACGATAGCGCGTCCAACTTCTGCGCGCGCGAGATGCGCGGCACCGCGTCCATCGCCAGCACGCTGGCGCCGAGCGAAGCGATGCGCGCGAGCAACTCGGGGTTCTGCGCCGGCCAGAAGAAACTAATCAGGATGTGCTCGGCGCTCATTCGCTCGGCCTCGCGCGCGTCCGGCGGGCGGACTTTGCACACCAGTCGCGCCTCGCGCCACAACGCGTCGGCGTCCTCGACGATCGCGGCGCCGGCGCTCTGGTATTCGGGATCGGTGAAGCCGGCGGCGAAGCCGGCGCCGCGCTCGACCCGCACTGCATGCCCGAGTTCGATCAGCCGCGCCGCCTCGTCCGGCGTGCACGCCACGCGCCGCTCGTTTTGGTGGACTTCTTTCGGGATGCCGATTCGCATGCGCTTTGATGGTATGATTCGGTCAAACAAAAAGGTTTGCTTCTTCTGATTCTCAGTGCTGATTCTCGGTGCTGATTCTCAGCGTATCGCGCGTCGGCGCAATGACGAAATCGCGCATTCGATTATGCGCAACGCCCGGCGCGGCATCGCGTCGTCGCCGTCGCTACTGTATCACTCCGTCCCGCCCAATTCATCCGCCGCCGAGGCGTTCATAACATGCCGACCGAAGACCCGCCCAGCGGTTTCCGTCCCGCCGATGAGTCGGGGATTCCGGTGCCGTCGCGGATTCTGCTGCTGCAGTTCCTGACCGACTGCAAGCGGCCGGTCGCCGCCGGAGAAATCCGCGATCATTTCGAGATCGCCGGTGAAGCCGCCGCCGAAGCGTTGCGCGGCCGGCTGGAGCGAATGCGCGCGCAAGGGCTGGTGCTGCGCGATCGCAAGGGGCGCTATGCGCTGCCGCAGAAGATGGACATCGTCTCCGGGCGGGTCAGCGGCCACGCCAACGGCTACGGCTTCGTCATCCCCGACGACGGCTCCGGCGACTTGTTCCTGCATCACCGCCAGATGCGCAAGGTGCTGCACGGCGACCGCGTGCTGGCGCGGCTGAAGCAGATTGATCAACGCGGGCGCAAGGAGGGCGTGGTCATCGAAGTGCTGGTCGAGCCGAAGCGCGAGATCGTCGGCCACTTCCACCTCGAGAGCGGCGCCGGCTTCGTCGAGCCGGATGATTCGCGCTTTGCGCGCGACATCACCATCCCCGGCGACGCCCGCCACGGCGCGCAAGACGGCGACATCGTCGCCGCCCGCATCGTCCGCCATCCGGTCGAGCATCGCCACGCCGTCGGCGAGATCGTCGAGGTGCTCGGCAAGCATCTCACCTCCGGCATGGAGACCGAGATCGCGATCCGCAAGCACTCGATTCCGGTGACCTTGCCGGCGTCGGCGCAAGCGGAGTTGGAGGCGATGGCGGACGACTTGCGCGTCGCCGCGCCGCAACCGGGACGACGCGACTTGCGCGACTTGCCGCTGGTGACCATCGACGGCGCCGACGCGCGCGACTTCGACGACGCGGTGTATTGCGAACGCGAACAACGCGGCGAACGGCGCGACGGCGGCTGGCGCTTGGTGGTCGCGATCGCCGACGTCGGCCACTATGTGCGCGTCGGCGGCGCGCTCGACCGCGAGGCGCACAACCGCGGCAACTCGGTGTATTTCCCCAACCGCGTGGTGCCGATGCTGCCGCGCGAGTTGTCCAACGGCATCTGCTCGCTCAACCCGAACGCGGATCGCTATTGCATGGCGTGCGACATCCGCCTCGACGCCGGCGGCGAAATCGTCGACTACGAGTTCTATCCGGCGTTGATGCATTCGCATGCGCGCCTGACCTATGACGCGATGAATCAAGTCGTCGTCCGTCGCGACTCCAAGTCGCGCGCCAAGTGGAGCCGCGTCGCGCCGCATCTCGACGACTTGTATGCGCTGTATCAAGCATTGATCGCGCAGCGGCGCGCGCGCGGCACGATCGACTTCGAGTTCCCCGAGCCGCTGATCGAGTTCGACGCCAACCAGAAGATCCGCCGCATCTCGATCCGCGAGCGCAACGACGCGCATCGCTTGATCGAGGAATGCATGCTGACCGCGAACGTGTGCGCCGCGCGCTATCTGCAACAGCATCTCGGCAACCGCGCGATCTATCGCAATCACGGCGGACCGGATCGCGATTCGCTGCTCAACCTGCGCCGCTTCCTCGCCGGACTCGGACTGCAGATCGGCGGCGGCGCGCAGCCGCAGGCGGGCGACTACGCGCGCTTGGTCGAGACCGCCGCGGCCAAGCCGCAGATCGCCGCGGTGGTGCAGTCGGCGTTGCTGCGCAGTTTGAGCCAGGCGTCCTACGGCACCGAGCCGGCCGGGCATTTCGCGCTGGCGTATCCGGCTTACACCCATTTCACTTCGCCGATTCGACGATACAGCGACTTAATGGTGCATCGGCAGATTCGCATGTTGCTCGACGGCCGACAAAGCGCACGCGATAAAGAACTCGCGCGCCGACAAAGCGCACGCGATGAAGAACTCGCGCGCGAAACAGGGCAGGGCGCGCGTGAAGTCGGCAACCTCGAGCGCATCGCCGAACGCTGCTCGTTCACCGAGCGGCGCGCCGACGACGCCACCCGCGATGCGATCGCGTGGCTGAAGGCGGAGTTTATGCAGGACAAGGTCGGCGAAGTGTTCGACGGCGTGATCTCCGGGGTCAAGGAGTTCGGCGTGTTCGTGCAACTCGACGACTTGTTCGTCGATGGCTTGGTGCATGTCACCGCGCTCGGCGACGACTACTATCATTTCGATCCGCTGCACTTCCGCTTGGTCGGCGAGCGCAGCAACAAGACCTTCCGCCTCGGCGACCGCTTGCGCGTGCGCGTCGCGCGGGTGGTGCTGGACGACGCCAAGATTGACTTCGAGTTATGCGATGACGGCGGGCAAGCGGCGTCGAATAGCGGCAAGAAACGCAAGAAGCGCGGCAAAAAAAGCAGCAAGCGACGCGGCAAGAAGCGTGGCAAAAAAGGCTGAACGAGCGAACGCGGACGCGAGCGCGGACGTCGAAGCCGAGTCAGTCGTCTGCGGCTTCCACGCGGTGCAGTCGCTGCTGGCGCGCGCGCCGGCGGAGGTGATCGAAGTGCTGCTCGACCCGCGCCGGCGCGACGCGCGCGCGACGCGGTTGCGGCGCGAGTTGGCGCAGTCCGGGACTGCGTTTCGCGCGGCGGAGGTGGATGAGTTGGCGCGCCGCGCCGGTCGGGTGAAGCATCAAGGCGTGCTCGCGCGCATGCGCCGACGCGCATCAAGCGACGAGTCCGAGTTGCATGCGTTGCTCGATGATCTCGCGCGTCCGGCGTTGCTGTTGATACTCGATCAAGTGCAAGACCCGCACAATCTCGGCGC
>JBPCXC010000291.1:0-2472 GCA_051008875.1 bacterium | reverse complement strand
CCTCCAGCACCGCGCCCAAGTACACCTGCAGCGTCTCCTCCGCCATCCCCGGCAAGCCGTACTTCGCCTGCACCACCTCGCCTTGCTCGGTGACGCGCATCGAGCCGCCGACCGAGCCCGGCGGCTGCGCGCGAATCGCCTGATACGCCGGACCGCCGCCGCGCGCCACGGTGCCGCCGCGGCCGTGGAACAAGGTCAGTTCGATGCCGTGGCGGTCGAACACCTCGACCAACTCCGCCTGCGCCTGATACAGCCCCCACGCCGCCGACAGGATGCCGGCGTCCTTGGACGAATCGGAATAGCCGATCATGACCTCCTGTCGCGCGCCGATGCGCTGCTTGTACCATTCAATCTCGAACAGCCGCGCCATGCACGCCGGCGCGCCGGCGAGCGCGTCGAGACGCTCGAACAACGGCACCACGCGCAGCGGATGGCGCACGCGGCATTCCTTCTGCAGCAACTCGACCGCGAGCACATCGGACGGCTGCGACGCCATCGAGATTACATACGCGCCGAACGATTCGGGATTCTCCGCCGCCAGCATGCGGAAGGTGGCGAGCACCTCGGCCACCGCATCGCCGTCGGCGTCGGCGGACAAGTCGCCGCGCGCGGGGAAGGTCGAGGCGATCAGCGGGCGCTTGCTGTTCAACTCCTCGATCAGGAATTCCTGCCGGCGCGCTTCGTCCCAGTCGGCGTAGCAGCCGATGCCGAGATAGCGCGTGATCGCGTCGAGCGCGGCGGCGTGGCGGCCGGCTTCCTGGCGGATGTCGAGTTTCAGCAGCGCCAGCCCGAACGCGTCCAAGCGGCGCAAGATGTCGGTCAGTCTGCCGTCGGCGATGAGTTGGTCGCCGCATTCGACCAGCGAGTCGTGGCACAGCATCAGCGGCGCGCGCAACTGCTCGCGGTCGTGATAGATGCCTTTGCGCGCGTCATCGGCGGCGCGCGGCGTCTTGTTCTTGCGCGCGTCGTCGTCGTCATCGAATCTTCGCGAGTAATGCTTCACCGTCGCGTCGAGCCGCCGCATGACCCTCTCCAGCAGCGCGCGATACGGCTCGACCGCGTCCGCGCCGACCGCCTCGCGCAGCGCGGCGTTGCAGCGGCGCATGGAAAGATCGCGGCGCAACTGATCGATGTCGTCGCGGAACATCCGCGCCGCCTTCAGTTTGTTCAGCAGGCAGACCCGCCGCGTCACCTCCGGCGTGGTGTTCGGGTTGCCGTCGCGGTCGCCGCCCATCCACGAGCCGAAACGGATCGGCGTCGCCGCCAGCGGCAGTTGCGCGCCGACGCGCCGGCGCAATGCGTGATCGAGTTCGCGCGCGATGCGCGGCACCACCTCCCACAGCGAATGCTCGACCGTGACCAGACTGGTCTTCGCCTCGTCCAGCGGCGTCGGGCGCAGCCGCCGGATCTCGTCGGTCGCCCACACCTCGGCGATGGCGCGATGCAGCCCGGCGCGAATCTGCGCGCGCTCGGATGCCGACAAGTCGTGGCGATCCTGCTCGGCGAGCAATCTCGCGATGCGCAGGAACTTCGACGACACGCTGCGCCGCCGCACCTCGGTCGGATGCGCGGTCAGCACCAACTCGATCGACAGCTCGCCGGCGCGCCGCGCCAACGCCTCCGGCGCGACGCCGCGGTCGAGCAACTTCTGCAGCTCGGCGTCGAGGAAGCCGCCGGCGTCGGCGTGGTCGGCTTGCATCGCCTGACGCCGCTGGCGAATCTGATGATGCTGCTCGGCGATGTTGGCGAGGTTCAAGAACAAGGTGAAGGCGCGCGCCAGGGTCAGCAACTCCGACGGCGTCAGCGCCGAGAGTTTGTCGATCAGTCGTTGCGTCGCCGCGACCTCGCCGAGGCGCGCCTGCTTGGCGATCGCGCGCACCTGCTCGACCAAGTCGAACAGCGCGCCGCCGTGGCGCTTGGCGATGGTCTCGCCGAGCAGGTCGCCGAGCAGGCGCACGTCGCGCCGCAGCGGCTGATGCTCGGCGGCGTCGAAGCCGATGAACTCGGCGCGGTCGGAAGCGTCGTCGGCGTTGTTGATGGCTGGCTGCATGGCGGTGGAATCGCGTGCGCGCGGCGGCGGAAAACGGGCGCGAACGATGCGTGCATTTTATACGACGATGGTGACGATCGCGTGGCGAAAAGCGAAAAGGGATTGCTCGTATCGTCCCTGATACTCGCTCTTCGGGCTCGTTGCGCACGCGAAAAAACGCTCCGGGCGTTTTTTTCCCGCCGCCGTCATTCCCGCGGTCTGTTGAGCGGGAATCCACACTCGCGCGAGCGAGTGAGGCAGGGCGAAGCCCTGCTGGCTATTGGTGCGCGCCGAGATTCATGTCGTACTCACGCCACCCCGCCAGCGTTCAAATTGCCATCCGTGGCGACTGGATTCCCCGCATCCCTGCGGGAATGACGGCAAAAGAGGCTCGCTTACGCTCGCACGACAACAGCAGAAATGGATTCCCGCAACAATCTCCC
>JBPCXC010000290.1:0-6486 GCA_051008875.1 bacterium | reverse complement strand
GCAGTTCATCCCAATGCAGATAGCGTCCGCGCACCAGCGGACCGATCTCCAGTTTTTTGGATCGGTCGAGCGCCGGGAGTTCCGGCTCCCACGGCGGCGGGGTCATCGGAATCTTCATCAGTGAATTGCTAATTTAGCATATATTAGTAGTTAGTTAGCAATTGGTCAGTAGGCTGGCGAATGCCCGATATCGGCGCAAACCCGCGACTGGCCGCGGTTCGGCAGACCGTCGGCGCGAATTGCTAATTTAGCAGTAATTAGTATTTTACTGGCTTTTCATCCGCCGCGTCAACATCCTCGGCGCGCGCGATACCGCGCCATCCGTTTCCGGCAATGCGTGCGCATGCGGTATCATCGCGCCACCGCAGATTCGGCCGCCCCGCTATGTCCAATCGCTATGACGCTTCGGCGATAGAAGTGCTCGCCGGCCTAGAGCCGGTGCGCAAGCGGCCGGGCATGTACACCGGCACCGACTGCCCGAACCACCTCGCGCATGAAGTCATCGACAACAGCGGGGACGAGGCGATCGCCGGCCACGCCGATTCGATCGAGGTCACGCTGCACCGCGACGGCTCGTTGCGCGTCGCCGACAACGGGCGCGGCATGCCGACCGATGTGCATCGCGAGGAAGGCTTAAGCGGGGTCGAGGTGATCCTCACCCGGCTGCACGCCGGCGGCAAGTTCTCCGGCAAGACCTACCAGTTCTCCGGCGGCTTGCACGGCGTCGGCGTGTCGGTGGTCAACGCGCTGTCGAGTCGCTTGGAGGTGTGGGTGCGGCGCGACGGCGAAGAGCGGCACATGGCGTTCGCCGACGGCGAGCCGGTGTCCAAACTCAAGGTCATCGGCAAGGTCGGCAAGCGCAACACCGGCACGGTGATTTGCTTCGCGCCGGACGCGCGTTATTTCGACTCGCCCAAGTTCCAGATCGTCCGATTGAAGCGCGCGCTGCGCGCCAAGGCGGTGTTGTGCTCCGGCTTGCGCGTCGCGTTTCGCGATGAAAAAAATCCCGCCAATGACGAGACTTGGCAATACCAAGACGGCTTGCGCGACTATCTACGCGCCGCGCTCGGCGACGCCGAACTGCTGCCGTCGCAGCCGCTGGTCGGCGCGCACCAGGACGAGCACGGCGAAGTCGAATGGGTGATGGCGTGGGTCGCCGACGGCGACGCGCTAGTCGAAAGTTATGTCAATCTCATCCCGACCGCGCAGGGCGGCACCCACTTGAGCGGCTTCCGCGCCGGCGTGACCGATGCGGTGCGCGAGTTCTGCGAGTTTCGCGACTTGCTGCCGCGCGGCGTAAAACTAACCGCCGAAGATGTTTGCAATCCGTGCGCGCAGGTGCTGTCGGTGCGCATCAAAGAGCCGCAGTTCAGCGGGCAGGCGAAGGAGCGGCTGACTTCGCGCGCGACCAGCGCGTTGGTGCAAGTCGCGGTCAAGGACGCCTTCGGGCTGTGGCTCAACCAGCACATCGGCGACGCCGAGCGCATCGCGCACATCGCGATCGACAATGCGCAACTTCGCCTGCGCGCCGGCAAGCGCGTGCAACGCAAGAAGATCACCAGCGGTCCGGCGCTGCCGGGCAAGTTGGCGGACTGCACCAGCGACGACTTGGAGCGCACCGAGTTGTTCCTGGTCGAGGGCGACTCCGCCGGCGGCTCGGCGAAGCAGGCGCGCGACCGAACCTTCCAGGCGATCATGCCGCTGCGCGGCAAGATCCTGAACACCTGGGAGGTCGATCCCGCCGAGGTGCTGTCGTCGCAGGAGGTGCACGACATCGCCATCGCGCTCGGCGTCGATCCCGGCGCGGACGATTTGTCCGGGCTGCGCTATGGCCGCGTCTGCATTCTCGCCGACGCCGACTCCGACGGCGCGCATATCGCGACGTTATTGTGCGCGTTGTTCCTGCGCCACTTCGAGGAGTTGGTCGCCGCTGGCCGCGTGTGCGTTGCGATGCCGCCGCTGTATCGCATTGATGTCGCGCGCCATGTTCGCTATGCGCTCGACGACGACGAGAAGGATTCGATCTTGGCGCGGATCGAAGCCGACAAGATTCGCGGCAAGGTCAACGTGCAACGATTCAAAGGACTCGGCGAAATGAATCCGCTGCAACTGCGCGAGACGACGATGAACCCGGCGACGCGCCGCTTGGTGCAGTTGCGCATCGAAACCGGCGACAAGACCGACGCGATGATGGACATGCTGCTTGCCAAGAAACGCGCGTCCGACCGCAAGGCGTGGCTGAGCAAGAAGGGCGATCAAGCGGTGACGGACTAGATCGCATGGACGCCTCGAAGCGACTCGCGCAATTCGCGTCGGCGTTGCGCTATGACGACTTGCCGTCGGAGGTGGTGCGGCGCACGCAGGCGTTGCTGCTCGACTGGCTCGGCTCGGCGTTGGCAGGTACGCGCGCGCGTCCGGTGCATGCGTTGCGCGCGGTGGCGCGGGATATGGGTCCGGCGAATGGCGCCAGCCAGATTTTCGCGACGCGCGAGATGACCAGTGCGCTGTTCGCAGCAACGGTCAATGCGGCGGCGTCGCATGTGGTCGAGCAGGACGACTTGCACAATCAATCGGTGTTCCATCCAGCGACGGTGGTGTTCCCGCCGGTGATCGCGGCGGCGCAAGCGGGCGATTGCAGCGGCGAGGAAGTCGTCGCCGCCGCCGTCGCCGGCTATGAATGCGGCATCCGCGTTGGCGAGTTCCTCGGCGCTTCGCATTACCGCGTGTTCCACACCACCGCCACCGCCGGCACCTTGGCGGCGGCGATGGCGACGGCGAACTTGCTGAAGTTGAATCCCGAGCAAACCTTGCACGCGCTTGGCAACGCCGGCACGCAGGCCGCCGGGCTGTGGGAGTTCCTGCGCGACGCCGCCGACTCCAAGCAACTGCATGCCGCCAAGGCGGCGATGGACGGCATGCTGGCGGCGTATGGCGCGCGCCACGGACTGACCGCGGCGACGCGTATCTTGGAAGGCGAGCGCGGCATGGCGGCGGGGATGCTCGGTCCCGGCGCGGACGGCGACGCGCGCTGCGACGCAGACAAAATCACCGACCGACTCGGCGAGCGTTGGGCGTTGTTGGAGACTTCGCTCAAGTATCACGCTTGTTGTCGCCACACCCATCCCGCCGCCGACGCATTGCTCGAAATCCGCCGCGCGCATGCGTTCGACTCATCAAGCATCACGCGCATCACCGCGCGCGTGTATCAAGCCGCGGCGGATGTGCTGGGCGCGGTCGAGCGGCCGCGCAGCATCCATCAGTCCAAGTTCTCGATGGGCTTCGTGCTCGCGTTGATTGCGCGCCACGGCAAGGCCGGAGTCGGCGAGTTCACTGAGACCGCGCTCGCCGACGGCGAACTGATGCGGCTGCACGACGCGGTCGAGATGGTGGTGGACGCCGACATCGAGGCGCGTTATCCGCGTCGGTGGAGCGCCGAGGTCGAGGTCGAATGCGCCGACGGCGCGAAGTGGCGGCATCGAGTCGACTCGCCCAAAGGCGATCCCGAAAATCCGCTGCGACGCGACCAGATCGAGGACAAGTTCCGCGCGCTGTGCGACTTCGGTGGCGCGGTGGACACGCCTGAGCGCGAGGCGTTGCTGACGCAGTGCTGGCGCTTGCCGCAAATCGCCGCGTTCGGCGAGGCGTTGTTGCTTGCGCCGCGAGATTGAGTCGCACGATTGAGTCGCGCACTTAGGTTATGTTGCGCCATGCTAAACTCGCGCGCGAATCCAACGGGCATCGCACAGCGGCGCAGGCGGACATGAAATTCTCCAGTTTGACCGAGCGCGTCGCCGGCGACAGCGTTGATGCGTGGGAAGTGCATTACGACGGCGTGGCGCGCAAGGAGGCCGGCGAGGACATCATCGTGCTCAGCGTCGGCGAGGAGACCGAGGAGACCACGCCGGACGACATCGTCGAGGCGGCGGTGCGAAGTTTGCGCGCCGGACGCCATCACTACACGCCGGTGAACGGCACGCCGGCGTTGCGCGCGGCGGTGGCGCGGCGGCATCGGGCGATGACCGGCCAAGCGGTCGACGAAGATCATTGCGCGATTTTCGCCGGCGCGCAGAACGCGTTGTTCGCGCTGGCGCAATGCGTGCTGCAAGGCGGCGACGAAGTGATCTTGTCGGAGCCGTACTACACCACCTATCCCGCCACCTTCACCGCCGCCGGCGCCGAGATGGTCGCGGTCGCGACGCGCATCGAACACGGCTTCCAGATCGACGCGCAAGCGATCATCGCCGCGATCACGCCGCGCACCCGCGCGATCGTGCTCAACGCGCCGAACAACCCGGTCGGCGCGGTGTACCCGCGCGCGCAATACCAAGCCATCCTGCGCGCCTGCGTCGAGCGCGGCATCTGGCTGATCAACGACGACGTCTATCAAGAACTGTTGTTCGACTCCGAGCGCGCCAATCCAAGCGGCTTGCCCGGCGCCGATGAGGTCTGCGTCACCGTGTCGAGCCTGTCCAAGTCGCATCGCATGACCGGCTGGCGCATCGGCTGGGTGATCGGACCGCCTGCGTTGATGACGCACTTGTACAACCTCGCGGTGTGCATGTCGTACGGCTTGCCGCCGTTCATTCAGGACGCGGCGGCGGCGGCGATCGAGTCCGGCACCGCCGCGGCGATGGCGTTGCGCGCCAAGTTGGACCGGCGCCGCGAGTTGCTGCTGCGCGAGTTGCGCGGCGTCGCCGGGCTGAAGTTGTTCGGCGCCGAGGGCGGGATGTTCGTGGTGTTCGACATCGGCACGCTGCCGGTCACCGCGCGCGAGTTCGCGCGCGAGTTGCTGCGCCGCCACGATGTCGCCATCCTGCCGTGCGACGGCTTCGGCGCCGCCGACGGCGACAGCGGCGGCGCCACCGCGAAGTTGCTGCGCGTAAGTTTATGCGTCGACGAACGACGCTTGGCGATCGCCTGCGAACGCATCAAGACATACGCGCAGTCGTTGCGCGCGGCTTGATCGAATCGTTTGATTCGACTTGTTTGATTCAATAGTGCAAACCAAACCATGAAACAACATGCGCAAGCGGTGGTGATCGGCGGCGGCTTGGTCGGCTGCAGCATTCTGTATCACCTCGCCAAACTCGGCTGGCGCGATGTCGTGCTGCTCGAGCGCGATGAATTAACCTCGGGCTCGACTTGGCATGCCGCCGCCGGCGTGCACGGCTTGCACGACCACAACAACATCTCGCGGCTGCAGTACTACACGATGAAGTTATACGCCGAACTCGAAGCCGAGACCGGGCAGTCCTGCGGCATCCATCAGCCCGGCAGCATCTATCTCGCGCAGACTCGCGACCGCGTGCATCAACTGCGCATCCAAGCCGCCAAGGCGAGCGCGTTCGACGCCGAGTTCTATGAAATCTCGCGCGCCGAGATCCGCGACTTGCATCCGCTGCTGCAGACCGACGACGTGCTGTGCGCGATGTTCGAGCCGCTCGGCGGGCATGTCGATCCGTCCGGCGTGACCCACGCATACGCTCACGGCGCGCGCCGCCGCGGCGCCGAGATTCATCGCTTCGCGCCGGTGGTCGAGACCAGTCCGCGCGCCGACGGCGGCTGGGATGTGGTCACGCCGAAAGGCACTGTCCGCGCCGATTTCGTGGTCAACGCCGCCGGGCTGTGGGCGCGCGAAGTCGCCGCGCTGGCGGGTCTGTCGCTGCCGTTGATGGCGATGGAGCATCAGTATTTCGTGACCGAGTCGATCGCCGCCATCGCCGAACTCGAGCGCGAGTTGCCGGCGGTCGCCGACCGCGATCAGGAGTACTACATGCGCCAAGAAGGCGACGGGCTGTTGGTCGGCGCGTATGAGCACGACGGACGATTTTGGAGCGAGCACGGCACGCCGATGGACTTCGGCCACGACTTATTGCAACCCGATCTCGAGCGCATCGAAGACAACGTGATGCGCGCTTGCGAGCGCGTGCCGGAGTTAGCCGAAGCCGGCATCAAGCGCATCATCAACGGGCCGATGATCTGGTCGCCGGACTCCGCCGCGCTGCTCGGGCCGGTGCGCAACTTGCGCAACTACTTCGTCTGCTGCGGCATCATCCCCGGCTTCAGCCAAAGCGCCGGGCTCGGCTTGACTCTGGCGCAGTGGATGATCGAAGGCGAGCCGGAGTTGGACATGTTCCCGTGGGACGTGTGCCGCTTCGGCGACTGGGCGAACGCGGACTTCACCAAGGCGCGCGCGCTCGACTCCTATCGCTCGCGTTTTCGCATCCACTTTCCGTTGGAGGAGCGCGCCGCCGGACGGCCGTTGAAGACGCGTCCGGTGCATGCGCTGCAGCAGTCCCTCGGCGCGGTGTTCGGGCTGTCGTATGGCTGGGAGCATGCGCATTGGTTCGCCGCCGACGGCGTCGAGGCGAGCGACGAGTTCGGCTTCGAGCGTCCGAAGTGGTTCGATCTCGTCGGCGCCGAATGCAAGGCGCTGCGCGCGTCGGCGGGCGTGGTCGACACCTCCAACTTCGCCAAGTACGAGAT
>JBPCXC010000289.1:0-6007 GCA_051008875.1 bacterium | reverse complement strand
CGTATCGTCCCTGATACGCGCCCTACGGGCTCGCTACGCTCGCGAAAAAACGTTCCCGGCGTTTTTTCCCCGCATGGATGCGGGGAATCCAAGTGCAAGGACAGCAAGGCTCGTTCCGCGCATTCGTTGCGGCGAGTCCAACAAAGCGATGCGAAGTTAATGCAATGCCATCCACGCCCACATCCGTCGCCGATGAATCCGCGACTTCCACCGCGCCCGACACAGCGTCGGTGGTGCGTTATTTCAAGCGACTGCAAGACAACCTCTGCCGCGAACTTGGCGAGCTCGAGCCCGCGGCGGCGTTCGTCGAGGATGTGTGGCAACATGACAAAGACGAAGGCGAGACCGGCGGCGGGCGCAGTCGCGTGATCGAGCGCGGCGAGGTGTTCGAAAAGGGCGGGGTCAACTTCTCGCAAATCCGCGGCGCCGAGTTGCCGTCCGCCGCCACCGCCGATCCAGCGCGCGCGCATCTCGCCGGCGCGCCGTTCGAAGCCGCCGGCGTTTCGCTGGTGATGCATCCGCGCAATCCGTATGTGCCGTGCGCGCATCTGAATGTGCGCTTCTTCCGCGCCGACGCGGGCGATGCGGCGTGGTGGTTCGGCGGCGGCTATGATTTGACCCCGTGCTATGCGTTCGACGACGACTGCGCGCATTGGCATCGCATCGCCAAGCAAACTTGCGCGCGATTCGGCGCGCGGCAGTACCCGAAGTTCAAAGCGTGGTGCGATACGTATTTCTATCTCAAGCACCGCGGCGAAGCGCGCGGCATCGGCGGGTTGTTCTTCGATGACTATCGCGGCAACAGCGGCGACGGCGACTTCGACTCGGCGTTCGCCTTCGCGCGCGCGGTCGGCGACAGTTTCATCGAAGCCTATCGCCCGATCGTCGAGCGCCGCCGCGCGACCGCATACGGCAAGCGTCAGCGGCGATTCCAAAGCCATCGCCGCGCGCGTTATGTCGAGTTCAACTTGGTGTATGACCGCGGCACGCTGTTCGGCTTGCAGTCCGGCGGGCGCGCCGAATCGATCCTGATGTCGCTGCCGCCGGTCGCGCGCTGGCGATACGATTGGCGCGCGCCGCCGGGCAGCGAAGAGCAACGGCTGGACGCATACCTCAATCCACGTGACTGGGCGTGACCCGCGCGCGCCGCTCGCGCCCGATATGTTGAGTTGTTATCGCATCGCGTTGTATCTGGCGTTGCCGCTGATCGCGCTGCGCTTGTTGTTGCGCGCGTTGCGCGACCGGCGATACTTCGACAGACTGCCGCAGCGATTCGGTTTCGGCGGCATTCGTCCGGCGCCCGGCGGGATTTGGATTCACGCGGTCTCGGTCGGCGAGGTCAATGCCGCCGCGCCGTTGATTCGCCATCTGCTGGCGCAGCATCCGCGCCGCGCGATCACCGTGACCACGATGACGCCGACCGGCGCCGACCGCGTCGCGCAAATGTTCGCCGACCGCGTCGCGCATTGCTACTTGCCGTATGACTATCCCGGCGCGACGCGGCGTTTTTTGCGCGCGCTGCGTCCGTGCTTGGCGTTGGTGATGGAGACCGAGATCTGGCCCAACTTGATTCATCGTTGCCATCGCATCGGCGTGCCGATGATCTATGTCAACGCGCGTTTGTCGCGGCGTTCGCATCGCGGCTATCGGCGATTTCGCGGACTGATTGCGCCGACGCTGGCGCAGGTCGGTGGTTTCACCGTGCATGCGCGCCGCGACGCGCGGCGGTTGTTGCGCTTGGGCGCGTCGGCTTCGTCGTTGACGGTGACTGGCAGCATCAAGTTCGACATCGCCGCGCCGTCGGCTGCGCGCGCGCGCGCGGTGCGCCGAGACTGGGGCGAGGCGCGCGCGGTGTGGCTCGCCGGCAGCACGCATGAAGGCGAGGAGGCGCAAGTCCTCGACGCCTTCGCGCGCTTGCGCCGCGAGTTCGCGTCATTGTTGCTGGTGATTGCGCCGCGCCATCCGCAACGCTTCGCCGCGGTCGCCAAGTTATGCGCGCGTCGCGGTCATGTTGTCGCGTTGCGCACCGAAATGAACGAGCGCGCGCTCGATGACGACACCGAAGTTTATCTCGCCGACACCATGGGCGAGTTGCCGACGTTGATCGCCGCCAGCGATGTCGCTTTCATCGGCGGCAGCCTCGCGCCGCGCGGCGGGCACAATGTGTTGGAGGCGTCCGCCGCCGGCACGCCGGTGGTGTTCGGCCCGCACATGTTCAACTTCGCCGAGATCGCCGACTTGCTGCTGCGCCGCGCCGCCGCGCTGCAAGTGATGGACGCCAACGAGTTGGCCGAAGTGGTCGGCAAGTTGCTGCGCGACGACGCGCTGCGCGCGCAATACGCCGCGCGCGGCAAGGCGTTGGTCGAGCGCAACCGCGGCGCGTTGGAAAAAGTTTGCGCGGTGGTGGAGTCGGAACTCGCGGCGATCGCGCGCGCCGATTCGCTTCGTTAGTTCTGCAAACTCTTGCCGACGATTTCGCCGACGTCGCGCGACAGGCCCGGGCGCGCGGCGATGCTTTCGAGCGTCTCGCGCATTCGCGCCTTCAACGCGGGCGTGTATTTGCGCCAGTGGTTGAACGCCGAGACCAACCTCGCGCCGACTTGCGGATTGGTCGCGTCGAGTCGCGCGACCCACTCGGCGGCGAAGCGATAGCCGGCGCCGTCGGGCGCGTGGAAGCAGCGCGGATTGGCGTGGCTGAAGCCGAGCAGCAGCGCATAGGCCTTGTTCGGATTGGCGGCGTCGAACGCCTCGTGCCGGGTCAACTCGCGCACCCGCGCGAGCGTGTCGGCGCGCGGCGCGCAAGATTGCACGCCGAGCCACTTGTCGACCACCAGCGGCTCGTCGCGCCAGGCGCGATAGAAGTCGTCGAGCAACGTTTGCCGGTCGCCCTTGTCGCCGTTCGCCAGTGCCGCCAACGCCGCGACCGAGTCGGTCATGCAGCGCGCCTCGGCGAGCAACGCGGCGGCGAGGTGGTCGCTCTCGGCGTCGTCCAGCGCGCACAAATAATCGAGACAGACGTCGCGCAAACTGCGCCAGCCGATCTGCGCGGCGTTGATCGCGCCGTCGCTGCGCGCGTTCGAGTCATGATAACTTCGCAGCAACTTCGCTCGCAGCGCGTCCGCCAGATGACGCTTCAACCCTTGTCGCGCGGCGAAGATCGCCGCCGGATCGATCGGCGACGCCCGCTCGCTGAACATCATCTCGCCGACATATGCCGCGCTCGGCAGCATCAGAATCCGCGCGTGCAATGCGGGGTCGTCGTCGGCTTGGTCGAGCGCGGCTTCGAACGCGCGCGTGATCGAATCGGAATCGGCGATGCGCATCTCCGCGCCGTCGCGAATCCGCTCGATGCCATCGAGCAGCGCGCCGAGGAACAACTTCTGCCCGGCCTCCCAGCGACTGAACGGGTCGTCGTCGCATGACAGCAGCAGCGCGAGTTCGTCCGTGGACAAGTCGTGGCGCAACTCGACCGGCGCGCTGAAGCCGCGCAGCAGCGACGCCACCGGCGCGCGCTCGATGCCGTCGAACACGAACGACTGGCGCGCTTCGGACAGCACCAGCAGTTCGTCGCTGCGTTCGTCGCTGCGTTCGTCGTCGAGGTTGGCGTTGGTGTGGATGCGCCGTCCGTCGCGGTCGAACAACGCGGCTTTGATCGGAATCACGAACGGCGCCTTCGTCTCGCTCGGCTGCTGCGGCGTCGACGGGCAATGCTGACTCAAGGTGATCGTGCACGCGCGCCGCGCGGCGTCGTAGTCGGTCTCGACTTCGACCACCGGCGTGCCCGCTTGGCTGTACCAGTTCTTGAACTGCGACAAGTCCATCCCGCTCGCGTCCGCCATCGCGGCGACGAAATCATCGGTGGTCGCGGCCTCGCCGTCGTGGCGTTCGAAGTACAAGTCGGCGCCGGCGCGGAACGCGGTTGCGCCGAGCAGCGTGTGCAGCATCCGCACCACTTCGGCGCCCTTGCTGTACACCGTCGCGGTGTAGAAGTTGTTGATTTCAATATATGAATCCGGACGCACCGCATGCGCCATCGGACCCGCGTCCTCGCGGAACTGATGCGTGCGCAGCGCCGCCGCGTCGGCGATTCGCTTGACCGCCGCGGACGACATGTCGGCGCTGAACTGCTGCTCGCGGAACACGGTGAAGCCTTCCTTCAAACTGAGTTGGAACCAGTCGCGGCAGGTCACGCGGTTGCCCGACCAGTTGTGGAAGTACTCGTGCCCGATGACCGCCTCGACGTCCTCGAAGTCGTCGTCGGTCGCCATCCGCGGGTCGGCGAGCACATACTTGGTGTTGAAGATGTTGAGGCTCTTGTTCTCCATCGCGCCCATGTTGAAGTCGCCGACCGCGACCACGTTGTATAGATCGAGATCGTATTCGCGTCCATACGCTTGCTCGTCCCACGCCATCGCGCGCTTGAGCGACGCCATCGCGTGCGCGCATTTTCCGATGTCGCGCGCGCGCGCGAAAAACCGCAGCGCGACCGCGCGTCCGCCGCGGGTGACGAACTCGTCGGTCATGCATTCCAGCCGCCCGGCGACGATCGCGAACAAATAGGTCGGCTTCGGGAACGGGTCGCGCCAGATCGCGTAATGGCGGCGCGCGTCGCAGTCGCCGCGCTCGATCAAGTTGCCGTTGCACAGCAGCAGCGGGAAGGCGTCGCGGTCGGCGCGCAAGGTCACGCGGTATGCGCCGAGATTGTCGGGGCGGTCGATCGCCGGCGTGATGCGCCGGAAGCCCTCCGCCTCGCATTGGGTGCACAGCATGTCGCCGGACTGATACAAGCCGGACAGCGCGGTGTTGCGCGCCGGCGCGATGATGTTTTCGACGCCCAACTCGAACGCGTCCGGCGCGTCGAACACCACCAGACGATCGTCCTCGACGCGATAGCGCGACGGCGCGAGCGGCTCGCCGTCGATGCTGACGCGCTCGACCTGCAACTCGTCCAAGTCCAGCGCCAAGTCCTTCGGCGCATCCGCCCGCGCCGGATTGCGCCGCACGCGATGCACCGCGGCGACCCGAGTCTCGCCGAAGTCCAGGTCGAGCGTCAACGCGCTATCGACGATGCGAAACGCCGGCGGCCGATAGTCGGCGAGACGAACCACCACGGCGGGCTTCGACTTCATCGCGGCAGGTGCTTCATCGCAATAAACGTTTCATCGCGGCAAACGTTTCAACATAAGAGGCGTTTCGTCGCAATAAACGTTTCATCGCAACAAACGCATCAACATAACCGACGTTCCGTCGCAAGCGACGACTTCATCCATGCGCGCGCTCAGCGTTCCAGATACTGCAACTTGCCCTCGACCTCGGTCCATTCGTCGGCGTCGTCCGGCGCCGGCTTCATCTCGGCGATGACCGGCCACGCCTTGCTCAACTCGGCGTTCAGTTCGAGGAAATGCCGCTGCGATTCGGGCAGATCATCCTCCGACAAAATCGCATCCACCGGACACTCCGGCTCGCACAAACTGCAGTCGATGCATTCCTCGGGATCGATCACCAAGTAGTTCGGGCCTTCGTGAAAGCAGTCCACCGGGCACACCTCGACGCAGTCGGTGTATTTGCAGCGGATGCAGGATTCGACAACCACATAAGTCATTCTGGCGGCGCTCCGTTCAGGGTCGGCTTGAAAACAGGAGCCATATTATACGCCGATCCGCACCCGCGCGCATAGCGTCGCGCCGCAAAACTACATCGCCGTTATTCCAGCAGGTGCGCCGGAAAAAACGCTCCGGGCGTTTTTCCCACAACAATTTCCCCCGCCGTCATTCCCGCAGTCTGTTAAGCGGGAAGCCATCGCTCGCGCAAGCGAGTGAGGCAAGCCGAAGGCTTGCTGGTTGTTGGTGCGAACGGAGTCGCGCGGGCTTGCTCACACCACCCCGCCAGAGTTCAAATTGCCATCCGTGGCGACTGGATTCCCCGCATCCCTGCGGGAATGACGGCAAAAGAGGCTCGCTTACGCTCGCACGACAACAGCAGAAATGGATTCCCGCAACAATCTCCC